>NZ_JAAKYA010000044.1 GCF_011044775.1 Limisphaera ngatamarikiensis
CACACTGCCCCAGCTCATCAGGCGCACCAGCCGGTTCTCAGCATCCCAACTGTACACCCACCGACCGTCCCGCACAAGATTCCCGTCCAAGTCGTGGACGAGCAGCTCCGGCGTCTGCACCACCACCGCCGTCCGCACCTCGCCCTGCAGCCGGTCCCGTGGGTACAAAGGCATGGAGCGAGTCAACCACAGAGACACAGAGGACACGGAGAACGCCCAAAAGAGAGCGCGCAAAGCATGGCGCTAGTTCTATCGCGGCAGTTGGTGTCCGGCTAAGTGTTCCGCAGGCTTTTACCGCTGCAACAAGCCGGGTGGCCGGTATCGCTTCCGATCAGCAGCTTATTATAGGCGCATCGAGCTGACGGCCTGGGACGCGGTCCCTCCCACGGGACCTTGGAGAAGGGGCACAGTCCTCTGTGCCCGACACTCTTGCGGACCGCGAGGACGCGGTCCCGCCCGTGGGACCTTATGGGAGGGGCACAGTCCTGTGCGCCCGAAATTGTTGCGGACGGCGGGGACGCCGTCCCTCTCGAGCTGCTAAACGCCGCAGGGCACCTTTGATTTGGTGATTCCCAGGGAAGGGCACAGTCCCCCGTGCCCGGCCATGCGGCGGTTCACGCCGCCCAAGAGGGTCTCCGTCCTCGACGATTGAAAAATTGGCGGGCGAACGCCCGCTGGGAGGGGCACGGTCCTCCGTGCCCGTTCATGCGGCAGCTCAAGCCGCCCTGGAGAGTCGCCGTCCCCGGCGATTGAAAAGATTGCGCCGGCGAACGCCCGCCGGGAGGGGCGCAGTCCTCTGCGCCCGATGTTCTTGCTGACTGCGGGGACGCGCACCCTACCAGGGAACGATCGCGGGAGGACCACAGTCCCGCGTCCCCGCCGCATGCGTATCGCAAGCGCGCAGTCCCGCTCGGATTGGCGGACGTCCCAGGGGCGCCCTTGGCTTGCCGAGGGCCCGGGAGGGGCACAGTCCCCTGTGCCCGTCGGACACTGGTCCCAAACACGTGGCACCTCATGGATTACTAGATGTCCCAGAACGCCCTCAGTTCGGCGATAGCTCAGGATGAGCACGGTCACCCGTGCCCGCTGCGTGCGCATCGCATGCACGCGATCCTTCTCTGCTTGGCCGAAGCTGCAGGATGCCCTCGCTGGGGCGCCAGCCCGGGAGGGGCACAGTCCTCTGTGCCCGCCCATGGGGCAGCTCACGCCGCTCTACAGGGTCGCCGTCCTCGGCGACTGAAAATATTGGGCCGGCGATCGCCCGCAGGGAGGGGCGCAGTCCTCTGCGCCCGATATTTTCCCGGACCGCGATGACGCTGTCCCTCCCGACCTCGCCAATGGGCTGGGGTGCCTTCGATTTGGGGATTCCCCGGGAGGGGCAC
>NZ_JAAKYA010000045.1:0-11768 GCF_011044775.1 Limisphaera ngatamarikiensis
ATATTCAACGCCGAACCCAAAAAAATCTTCACCCGCCGGTGCAATACCTCAGGCGATGGCTAAGGTTTGGGGTGGGGGCGGGGAGGAATTCGGACCCCGGGCCCGGGGGTGTGGGGTCTATCCGGTGGTTGGGTCGGTGGTCGGTTGGGTTGCGGCCGGGGTTGATGGGGCGGGTCAGCGTTCGACGCGGGCGCTTGCGCCTGCCATGAGTTTTTCGACCTCGGCGAGGGTGGCCATGGAGGTGTCGCCCGGGGTGGTCATGGCGAGGGCACCGTGGGCGGCGCCGTATTCGACGGCGCGTTGGGGGTCGGCTCCGGTCATGAGGCCGTAGATGAATCCGGAGGCGAAGCTGTCGCCGCCGCCGACGCGGTCGAGGATTTCGAGGTCGGGGTAATGCCGGCTTTGGTAGAAGCGGCCGTTGACCCAGGCGATGGCGCCCCAGTCGTTGCGGGTTGCGGTTTTGGCGGCGCGGAGGGTGGTGGCGACGGCTTTGAAGTTGGGGTATTCGCGGACGGCGCGTTCGATCATGCGCTGGAAGGCGGAGACGTTGAGTTGAAGGAGGTTGGGGTCGGCACCTTCGACCTCGAGGCCGAGGCAGGCGGTGAAGTCCTCCTCGTTACCGAGCATGACGTCGACGTGGCGTGCGATTTGGCGGTTGACCTCGCGGGCGCGGGCCTGGCCGCCGACGGCTTTCCATAGGCTGGGGCGGTAGTTGAGGTCGTAACTGACGATGACGCCGTGTTGTCGGGCTTTTTGGACGGCTTCGAGGGCGAGGGCGGCGGTGGATTCGCTGAGGCCGGCGAAGATGCCGCCGGTGTGGAACCAGCGGACGCCGAGCCGGCCGAAGATGTGGTCCCAGTCGAAGTCGCCGGGTTTGAGCTGGCTGGCGGCGGAGTGGCCGCGGTCGGATACGCCGAGGGCGGCGCGCACGCCGAAGCCGCGTTCGGTGAAGTTGAGCCCGTTTCGGGCGGTGCGGCCGACGCCGTCGAAGGGGCGCCAGAGGATGAACTCGGTGCTGACGCCGCCCTGGAGGACGCAGTCTTCGAGGAGGCGTCCGACTTCATTGTCCACGAAGGCGGTGCAGACGGCGGTGCGCATGCCGAAACAACGGCGGAGGCCGCGTGCGACGTTGTATTCGCCGCCGCCCTCCCAGACACGGAACCACCGGGTGGTGCGGATGCGGCCCTCACCGGGGTCGAGGCGCAACATGATTTCGCCGAGGGCGACGAGGTCGTATTTGCACTGTTCGGCCGGTTTCAGGTTCAGGATGCTCATACGTTGCACGTTGCCCGTTGGAACGACCGTTGTTTGGCGGGGGTTAGGTTGTGGTGGTGGCAGTTGGGATTCAATCCCTTTTGCGCGCGGTGGGGGTGGTGTGTGGGGAGTGGTTCGGGGGTGTGGGGAGAACCGTGGAGGTGGGGTGAGTGGCTTTGGGATTTGCGCGGTTGTGGCGGTGGGGCGTGCGATTATACTGCGGGGCATGGTGCGGGTCGGCATTGGGTATGATGTGCATGCGTTGGTGGAGGGGCGTCGGCTGGTGTTGGGCGGCGTGGAGATTCCGCATACGCACGGGTTGGAGGGGCATTCGGATGCGGATGTGCTGATGCATGCGATTTGCGATGCGGTGTTGGGGGCGGTGGGGGCCGGGGACATTGGTCAGTTTTTTCCGAACACGGACCCGCGATGGAAAGGGGCGCCGAGCCGGGTGTTTCTGGAGGAGGCGGCGCGGCAGGTGCGACTGCGCGGGGGCCGGATTTTGAATGTGGATGCGACGGTGCTGGCGCAGCGGCCGAAGCTGGCGCCGCATGTGGAGCTGATGCGGGAGAGGATTGCGGCGGCGCTGGGTTTGACGTCGGCTCAGGTGGGCGTCAAAGCGACGACGAACGAGGGGTTGGGGTTTGTGGGGCGGCAGGAGGGGATTGCGGCGATGGCGGTGGCGGCGGTGGAGTTGCCGGAGTCCGGGGCGGGTGTGGTGGATCCGGTTTGAGCCGGGGCGTCCCCTGTGTGGGGAGTGTGCCCGGGGAAAGGTGATTGTGGACCATGGCGAAGGCCGAGATCAGTTGGAAGCGCAAGTTGCCGGACGGGACGAAGGTACAGGTGTACGCGCAGTTGGTGGGGGGTGAATGGCGGTTTTTTCAGCGATCGCGCAGGTATGAACGGTGGGAGCGGGTGGAGGACCCGCCGCTGGAGGATTGGCTGGCGTTGTTGGATGCGGTTCGGCGGATGGTTCCGCGGCGGCGGTACATGCCGGAGGATGAGCTCCGGTTGCGACGGCAGATTCGGGAGCGGTTTCCGGAGCTGGAGGTGTGACCGGGTGAGGATTGGAAGGCCGGGTCGGGCGGGGCGGGTCAGCGGCAAAGGTGAGGGGCGACCGACCGTGGCGGGGAGGGCCGTGGACGCGCCCGGGGCGGTGGGATGATGGGTGGCGTGGGTACGGTTCAGGCGCCGAGGAGGTGTTCGATGACCATCTGGTCGAGGGCGGCGTAGTTGCGTTCCCGGATGAGGGTGCGGGCCCGGGCTTCGTCGAAGGTGCGGGCTTTTTCGACGAGGAGGAGGAAGGTGCGCCGGCTGTTTTCGAGGTGGGCGAGCCAGTGTTCCTCGCGGGTGGGTCGGAAGGGGTGGACGTCGAAGCAGACGAACTCGCCTTTGCGCCCGTAGTGGTTGCGTTCGAGGGCGCGGACCTGGTTGAAGGCGAGGCGGAGGTTGACGCTGCCGAAGGGTTTGTCTTGGTCGAATTTGAGACCGTTTTGGTCGTTGAGGTGGATGGACCAGAGTTTGCCGAAGGCGCAGGCGAAGTCGATTTCGTCGGCGGGATCGAGTCCGGCGAGGATGGCGTGGGCGGTTTCCATGAGGCAGCCGACGCGTGCGGGGTCGCAGGTGAGATGGGCCAGGGCGATGGCGTGGCCGATGGTGGGGATGTAGGCCTGGTCCATGGGCTCGTTGGGTTTGGGTTCGATGGCGATGCGGATTTTGGGGTGATGTTCGAGCATGCGGTTGAGGGCTTCGACGAGGTGGTCGATGCAGCGGCGTGCGTTCTTGGATTCGCGGAGGTAGGTGCCTTCGCGGGCGAGCCAGAGGACGACGAGGTTGGTGCCGAGTTCGTGGGCCAGGTCGATGCAACGGAGGGACCGCTGGATGGCGTAGGCACGGCATTTGGGGTCGTTACTGGTGAAGGCGCCGTCGATGGTACGCGGGTCGAACCAGAGCCGTGGAGCGACCATTTCAGCGGCGACGCCGGCGTCGGCGAGTTTGCGTCGGAGTTCGCGGGCTTCCTTGCGAATCTGGGCGTCGGACTTGTTGTCGATGTCGGGCACGGCGTCGTCGTCGTGGAACATCATGGCGTCGAAGCCGAGGCGTTTGAGGGCGTCGAGTTTCCAGTCGAAGGGTTTGGGTGACCGCACGGGCGGGCCGTAGGGGTCCTGGCCTTCGCTGATGTTCCAAGGGCCGAAGCAGAAGCGGTAGGTTGTGGGCTTCATGGCATGGTTGAGGTTTTACCGGTTCGCCCGGCAGTGTAGGTGATGCCGGGGGTTTTGGGAAGGAAAACGTTGGGTTGGCCGAGGCTGTGGGGCTGGCGGGTTTTGGGCCGGGGTCAGGCGGGCGGTGCGGAGCCGGGGACGGACCGGTGGGCGTGGGGGTTTTAGTGGGTGGGCCGGGGTGGGGGTGAGGGTGCGCTGTCAGGCGGGGTTTAGGGCGAGCCGCCCGCGCCCCAGCCCGTCAGGAAGCCGCTGCCGCTGAAGCCATTCGGGCGGGCCTCGATCCCGAGCGCGCCTCACATTACCGCGAAATCGCTTCGATACTCGATGTGGCCGCCCGCATCGTCCTCACCGTGGGACAGGTTACGCCACCATCTCCAACGAAATCCACATTGCACGCTCCAGCGCCAGCTGGTACGGTGCATTGGGGATGATCGCCCATGAACTCGGCCACGCATGGTTGTTCCAGTGGGCCAAGAGCCATGCCTCCGCATTGGAGGAAATCAATGATGCCATGAGAGCCGACCTCCCACGCTTCCAAGCCTGGCTCGACAATCATGCACGCGGTTGGCGCTCATGGTTTACGGAAAAGCAGTGGGGCATTGGCATTGCGCACGCGCTGTACGGCTCACCTTGGACCGGGCTGACCATGCCCTTACAAAAGCGCGTCATGATGTACACGGACATGATGGCCGCCCGCACTGGCGGACGTCAGGGCGCCGGGCATGAGCCCGCATACTGGCGCTCCCAGCGGACATCCGCACCACACGAGGCCATAGCACACACCACAGCCGCCTACGTCACTGGCGACACACTGTTCGCGCAGCTTTTCCCCACCATCACCGCCTGGTGGCGCAGCCGCGTTGGATTACCATGAACACCTTCGATTGGGAGGATATCGAGCACAAAGTATTCGTACTGGCCCATGAGCGCTCATGGGACATTGGTCTGCTTGCCCATCCGGCGCACATTGGCCGGCCACAGCTCCTCCCGCTTTGGCTCGAACTCCTGGCCATGGCCGACAGCCCAACCCCGCCCGATCCGGCGTGGATCAATCGCAGGATCCACGAGCTGCTCGGCGATCTAGCCGTCGACGACTGGGAGAGGATCATCGATGCAACTGAAGATCTACCAGATCATCTCAGACACGGGTCTGCTCAAGGCCGCAGTAAGGGCCGGCCTTGAGTCCCGCGTCACCGCATCCGCCGCCACGGCCATCATGGGCATGGTCCAGGCCACGGATAACCCTTCCCGGGGCGCTCATTCCCCGCCCAAACCCCGACCGCCACTCCGCCATAGCCGCCGCCCTCCTCATCCGCACCGGGCGGTTGGCTCATTCCTACCGCGTCAAAACGGGTGCCGGCTGGGCCGCGGTCACCACGGAAGCACCCTATGCCATCCATCACCAGACCGGCGCCACCATCCCTCCCCATACAGTGCCAGCGACATCGTACATCACACGCACAGGCAAAACCGTGCAACGCCGCGCCTATACGCATCCCGGCGCCACATTGCCCGCAAGACCGTTCCTGCCCATCGCAGAGTCCGCAGGAGCCTGGCGTCTGACGCGCATCGCCGAGCTCATGTTTGGACCCCACATCGAACGCGCCATCCGCACCGCCCTGGGCCTCATCTAGCCCACACCCGGGCCGGGCGAATTAATCCTGTCTGCCCATCCCGGCCAAGCGTGACGCAGACAGTCCTCCGTGTCCAAGCCCATGGATCGGCGCTACCACATCCACCATCGCCCGGCCAGCCCGCCGCCATCATGAGTGACATCGCTGCAAGGCGTCGCTTCTGTGCCCGCTCAGGTCCATCACGCCCGTGGCATTGCACCCGGTCGGCAGCCTTGGTGGCGTGTCGGAAGCCGGCCGTCCCGGTATCATGCTCCTATCATGCCGCCTCTCTTATGCACGACCTACGCGCCGCCACGGTGCCGCCTTCGCACCGGCACCTCCCCGCTTGGCTCATGTACACCGGTTCCCCGCCAACCAGCCATCCTCGACCTAGCATGCCTCGTCATCACCACGCACAGGCTGAGGACCTCATGCGCGGCCTCCCTAGTTGTCGGATATCCTTACACTTTGCGATCTGTGCGTTGCCGGTGGGCAGTGTAAATGCCTTGTCTGTTTCACACACTCCCAACCTGCCGCACCGCTCCTACCATCCCACAGCCATTCTTCCATCAGCGATCCTCATCCAAGCCCAAGTGTGTGGAGAATCAACCACAAGTGTTCGATTGTTTTTGATTTTTCGAACAACGACAGCTCAATGATCTCCAGCCTCTCCCGCAATTTTCCAGGCTTGTCCAGAATCAAAAACAGCACACCTTAGTAACCGGAGATGCCCTTGAGGTAGGCGAAGATGAGTTCGGGCAGGTCACGGCTGTAGCCGCCCTCGAGCAGGGTGAGGGTGGGGCGGCCGAGGCTTCGGATTTGTGCGCCGAGCCAGTGGAAATCCTCGATTTCGAGCATCTGGCGGGCGAGGGGGTCGCGGATGTAGGCGTCAAACCCGGCGGAGACGATGAGCAGATCGGGTTGGAATGTTTCAAGGTCGGCGAGGGCGTGTTGGAGGTGGGCGCGGTATTCGGTGGCGGGGGTGGCAGGTGGGACGGGGTAGTTGCGGCAGTTGGATCCGCGGTGGCTGGTGCCGGTGCCGGGATAGGCGGGATGCTGGTGGACGGAGACGAAGAGGGTGCCGGGCTGGTCGAGGAGGATGTCCTCGGTACCGTTGCCGTGGTGGACGTCGAAGTCGAAGACGGCGACGCGTTGGACGCCCCGGGCGCGGGCGGCGAGTGCGGCGATGGCGGCGTTGTTGAGATAGCAGAAGCCCATGGCGCGGTCGCGGGTGGCGTGGTGACCGGGAGGGCGCATGAGGCTGAAGGCGGGCTGGCCGGCGAGGGCGAGTTGGAGGGCGGTGAGGGCGGCGGCTGCGGAGCGGCGGGCGTGGAGGTGGATCTCGGGCAGCCATGCGGTGTCCATGTCGAAGTCACGGGGTTCTTCGAGGCGCTGGAGGTGGGCGGCGGAGTGGGCGCGGAGGAGGTCCTGGTCGGTGATCTCGCCCGGTTGGGTCCATTGGAGGGGGAGATCGGTTTGTTGCCGGAGGCGTGCTTTGGTGGCGGAAATGCGCTGGGGCCGCTCCGGGTGACCCGGGGCGTGGTAACCGGTGCAACGTTCATCCGTGATGATCGTCATGGTGCGGTCATTTAAGCAGTGTGGCGCGGCAAACACAGGTTCTTTTTGTTGGGCTGCAGGGGAGCGAGGGGGGCGTTTGGGTTGGCGGGCAGGACGCCAAGGTGGTGGAGGATTTTTTGGGTGAGACGTGTCAGGGGCCGGTTTTGGATCTGGCGCGGGGTGAGCCATCGGCCCCCGGGCCAGGGTTGTTTGAGGCGGGCGAAGCGGGCTTCGACGAGGTAACGGTGTCGGGTGATGTGGTGGGTGAGTCGGAGCCCGGGCTGGTCCGGGAGGGGTTCGAACCATGGGTCCAGGTTGGTGAAGAAATGGCCGGAGTGGGGTTGGACGTGGTTGGTTTCGGTGGCGGGGAGTTCCCAGAATCCTGCGTTGACCTGGTTGGCGGGGCGTTGGTGGAGGAGCCAGCGGCCGTTGTGGCGCACGAGGTAGACGCGGAGGTGTCGCGGGGTGGTGGGGATGTGGTTGCGGGTGGGAGCGGGGTCGGGTTGGGAGGAGTGGCGGTAGGTGCAGAGGGTTTGGAGGGGACAGTCGTGGCAGCGTGGAACCGCGGGGAGACAGACGGTCGCTCCGAGTTCCATGAGGGACTGGTTGAGGGCGGAGCACGGCGGGCAGAGGGGGGCGGAGCGGGGCCGACCCGGTGGTGCGAGTGGTTGGAGGGGGATGGGTTTGTGTCGGGCTGCCTGTTGGACCAGTTGGGTGGCGAGAGACCATGCGGCGGCGGATGGGGCGCGGAGTGGGCGGCCGGTGAGCCGGCTGAGGACGCGGGCGACGTTGCCGTCGACGACGGGGGTGGGGAGGTTGAAGGCGGTACTGGCGATGGCGCCGGCGGTGTAGCGGCCGATGCCGGGGAGGGCGAGGATGTCTTCGTAACGATCCGGGAACCGGCCGTGGTGATGTTTGAGGATGAGCTTTGCGGCCCGGTGGAGGTTTTCGAGGCGGCGGTAGTAGCCGAGGCCGGCCCAGAGTTTCCGGAGTTGGTCCTGGCGGGTGCGGGCGAGGGTGGGGATGTCGGGGATGGTTTGGATCCAGTGTTGCCAGTAGGGGATGACGGTGTTGACGCGGGTTTGTTGGAGCATGACCTCGGCGATCCATAGGGCGTAGGGGTCGCGGGTGTGGCGCCAGGGCAGGTTGCGGGCGTGTTGGGAGAACCAGCGCAGGAGGCGCTGTACGAGGGTGCGGACCTGGTTGGGTGTCCAAGTGACGCTGATGTCGGTCATAGGCTTGCCGCAAGGTAGGGAGAACGACTAGGTTGCGCCAGCGTGGGCGCGACGTTGAATCATTACACGGTGGAGTTGACCGAGGAGCAGGCCCGGGAGTTGGAGCGGTGGTGTCGGGAGCACGGGTTTGAGATGCGGGAGGTGCCGCATGCGCGGTTCGGGGCGTTTGGGGAGGATGTGAGCGTGGTGTGTTATCGGAGTGGGAAGGCGGTGGTGCAGGGGCGGGGGACGCGGGATTTTGTGCAGTTTGTTTTGGAACCGGAGATTTTGAAGGAGGCGCGGCTGGGGTATGAGCTGGAGTTGGAGCCGGAGTTGAAGCTGGCGCGGGTGGGGATCGACGAGTCGGGCAAGGGCGATTTGTTTGGTCCGTTGTGTGTGGCGGCGGTGTATGTGAACGAGTCGGTGGTGCGTTCGTGGCAGGGGAGCGGGATTCGGGACAGCAAGCGTGTGGGGAGTGATGCGGCGGTGCGGGAGTTGGCGCGGCAGGTGCGGTCCACACCCGGTTGTGTGTGGGAGGTGGTGGTGATCGGGAACGCGGCGTACAACCGGTGTTGGCGGGCGATGGGGAATGTGAACCGGTTGTTGGCGTGGGGTCATGCGCGGGCGTTGGAGAATTTGCTGGCGCGGGGGGATCGGTTGAATCCGTTTCCAGTCCGGGTGATCAGCGATCAGTTTGCGGCGGATCCGCGGGTGGTGGCGCGTGCGTTGATGGAGCGGGGCCGGACGTTGGAGCTGGTGCAGCGGCATCGAGCGGAGTCGGATCCGGCGGTGGCGGCGGCGTCGTTGCTGGCGCGGGAGGCTTTTTTGGACCGGTTGGCGCGGTTGAGCCAGCGGTGGGGGGTGCGGTTGCCGCGGGGGGCCGGGGCGGAGGCGCGGGAGGCGTTGCGGCAATTGGTGCAGAAGCATGGTGCCGGCGTGTGTGTGGAGGTGACGAAGCTGCATTTTCGGACCGTGTCGGAGGTGTTGTCGGAGTTGCGGTTGCCGATGCCGGATCCGGGCGGGGCCGGGCCGGGGCGGTCTGGTGGGTTTGGAGGGGAGGGCGGGGATGGCGGGTGGGGTCTTTTTGGGCGTGCGGGTGGGGGGCGAGCGGATTAAAAGACGGGGCCGTGGGATCGGGACATTTGCGCTTGAAGGATCAGCCGCCGGCGGAACGGCCGCGGGAGCGGCTGTTGCAGCGCGGGGCGGACGCGCTGACGACGGCGGAGCTGCTGGCGATTTTGTTGCGAACGGGCCATCGGGGGGCCAATGCGGTGGAGGTGGGGCACGAGTTGTTGCGGCGATTTGGTTCGTTGCACGGGTTGGCGCAGGCGACGGTGGAGGAGCTGCGGGAGGTGAAGGGTGTGGGACGGGACAAGGCGGTGACGTTGGCCGGGGCGTTTGCTCTGGCGCGGCGTCTGGTGGAGGAGCGGGTGGAGGAGTCGCCGCTTTTGAATCATCCGGAGGCGGTGGCGGATCTTGTGCGGGAACAGGCGCGGTTGTGCACGGTGGAGACGTTTTGGGTGGCCTTGTTGAACACGCGGCATCGGTTGATCAAGTTGGAGCGGATTTCGCAGGGGACGCTGGACACGATTTTGGTGCATCCGCGCGAGGTGTTTCGGCCGGCCGTGGCGGCGAAGGCGGCTGCGGTGGTGCTGATTCACAATCATCCGAGCGGGGACCCGACGCCGTCGGAGGCGGACGTGCGGGTGACACGCGACCTGGTGCGGGCGGGTCAGGTGTTGCGGATTGATGTGCTGGATCATGTGATTGTCGGGCGGGCGACGTCGGGTCGGTCCCGGGATTATGTGTCGTTACGGGAGCTGGGGGTGATGCAGGTGTGAGGTGGAGGGGCGGAGGAGGCGATGAAGCGATCCGGGCGGGACGATTTGTGGGAGGTACGGGTGAGTTGTCCGCGGGGATGGGCCGAGGCGGTGGCGGATCAGGTGGCGGAGGTGTGGGAGGTGAGTCCGGTGGTGGAGTATCGGCCCGGGGCGGGGCGTGCGCGGGTGGTGGCGTATTTGGAGGAGAGGCCGGATGCGAGGGAGTGGAGGGAGCGGTGTGCGCGGTTGCGGAGTGCGATGCGGGAGCTGGGGTTGGGGGGATCGGGCGGGCCCCGGCTGGCGGTGCGGGGCCGGAGGCTGGCGCGTGAGGATTGGGCAGAGAGTTGGAAGTTGCATTTTGGTGTGTTGCAGGTGGGGCCGCTGGTGATTCGACCCAGTTGGTGTCGGGCGGTGTTGGAGGAGGGGCAGGTGGAGGTGGTGCTGGATCCGGGGCTGAGTTTTGGGACGGGCCATCATCCGACGACACGGTATTGTTTGGAGGAGCTGGCGCGGCTGCGGGTGGCGGAACGGCGGCAGGGTTTGTTGGATGCGGGGACGGGTTCGGGGATTCTGGCTGTGGCGGCGGCGAAGCTGGGGTATGGTCCGGTGGATGCGCTGGATTATGACGCGGTGGCGGTGGAGCGGGCCCGGGAGAATGCTCAGAGCAACGGGGTGGGTGATGTGGTGCGGGTGCGGCGGGTGGATTTGTTGGAGTTGCCGGTGGGGGGCCGGCGGTACGAGGTGATTTGTGCGAATGTGACGGCGCCGGTGTTGTTGGCGGCCGGGGAACGGTTGTGCGGGCGGCTGGGGTCGGGCGGGTATTTGGTGGTGGCGGGGATTTTGGCGCGGGAATTTGAGCGGGTCCGATCGGCTTTTGAGGGTTTGGGGCTGGTGTTGGTGCGGAGTCGTCGGGAGGGTCGGTGGCGGTCGGGCACGTTGTATCGGCCGGGTGAGGGGCGGGGTGGGTTCGGGTCTAGCGGTTGACGCGGCGTCAGGGGGTGGCTTTGAGTTGGGCGGCGACGGTTTCGCCGAGGGCGACGGGGTCGTGGATGGGTCCGGTGGCTTCGGCCCGGCGGACGCCGTGGAGGAAGGAGACGGCGCGGAGCCGGAGATGGTTGTCGACGACCTCGGCGCAGGCGGCGACGGGGCTTTGGCAACCGCCGCCCATGGCGCGGAGGAAGGCGCGTTCGGCGGTGACGGCCTGGTGTGTGTGGTAGTGGTTGAGGCGTGCGCAGATGGCCTGGAGGCGTTCGTCGTCGGCGCGGATTTCGATGCCGATGGCGCCCTGGCCGACGCAGGGGAGCATGAGGTCGAGGGGGAGGATGGTGGCGAGGAGTCCGTCGGGGACGGCGTCGCCGATGAGTCGGCCCTCGGGGGTGATTTGGAAGTTGAGTCGGGACAAGCCGGCCAGTGCGAGGATGGTGGCGTCGAAGGAGTTGCGGGTGGCGAGTTTTTCGAGGCGTGTGGGGACGTTGCCGCGCAGTTCGGTGAATTGGAGGTCGGGTCGGAGGGCCTGGATTTGGGCCTGACGTCGGGTGCTACTGGTGGCGATGACGGTGCCGGGCGGGAGGTTGAGGAGTGAGGTGTGGGGTGTGAAACCGCGGAGTGCGGCCTGGCCGGGGGTCCATTCGGTGGGGTGGCTCTGGCGTGGGAGGCTGGCGAAGTGGTCGGCGCTGCGGTAGATGAGGACGTCACGGACGTCGGCCCTGCGTGTGACGGCGCCGAGTTGGAGTCCGGGTGGCAGTTCGGTGGGGAGGTCTTTGAGGCTGTGGACGGCCATGTCGGCGCGACCTTTGAGGAGTGCGACTTCGAGCTCCTTGGTGAAGAGTCCCTTGGGGAGGGAGCGGCCGGACCGGGCGAGGGAGGCGGTTTGGAGTTTGTCGCCGGTGGTTTTGATGATTTTGAGTTCGAACCGGAGTTTGGGGAAGGTTTCTCGGCACTGGTTCAGGACGGCATGGGCCTGGGCGAGGGCGAGGGCGCTGCCGCGGGTGGCGATGAGGATGGGGCGGTTGGATTCGGGCATGGTGTGTCAGGCGTGGGAGGGTGCGGGGTTGGCGGGGGGCTCGGGTCGGGGGGTGTGGAGGAGGG
>NZ_JAAKYA010000045.1:11826-26960 GCF_011044775.1 Limisphaera ngatamarikiensis
GCGGACCTTTTCGCGGATGATGGATTCGCATCGGGCGACTTCGGCCTGGCGCTGGCGGACGTAATCGTCGGCGATGGCCTGGAGATCGTCCACGTTGTAGAGGTAGACGTCGTCGAGTTCGTCCACGGAGGGGTCGATGTCGCGGGGGACGGCGATGTCGATGAGCAGGAGGGGCCGGTGGGGGCGGTGGCGCATCCATGGTTCGAGCCGGGCCCGGTCGAGGATGGGGGTGGGGGAGGCGGTGCTGCTGATGACGATGTCGATTTGGGGGAAGGCGGCGGGCCAGTCTTCGAAGCGGATGGCCTGGCCGCCGAGTGTGGCGGCGAGGGCTTCGGCGCGTTGGTGGGTGCGGTTGGTGACCCAGAGTCGGCCTGCGCCGCGAGACACGAGGGCGCGTGCGACTTTTTCGCTGGTGTCGCCGGCGCCGATGACCAGGACGGTGCAATGGCGGAGGGAGCTGAAGAGGCGTTCGGCCAGTTCGACGGCGACGTTGGCGACGGAGGTGCTGCCGCGTTGGATGAGGGTTTCGGTTCGGATTTGTTTGGCCACCTGAAAGGCCTTTTGGAAGGCCTTGTTGAGGCGGGGTCCGGTGAAGCCGCCGCGGCGGGCCAGTTCGTAGGCGTCCTTGAGCTGGCCGAGGATTTCGGTTTCACCGAGGACCATGGAATCGAGTCCGCAGGCGACGCGGAAGAGGTGTTCAACGCTTTGGGGTTCGGTGTAGCGGTAGAGGTGGTCGGTGAGCGGGTCGTGGTACTCGTGGCAACGGCTCAGAAATTCCTGGAGGTCCTGGAAGGCGAGGTCCGAGGGCAGGCGGGTGGCGACGTAGATTTCGACGCGGTTGCAGGTGCTGAGGATGACGGCTTCCTCGGCGATGTGGGATTCGCGGAGGGTTTGGAGTGCGGCGGGGATTCGGGCTTCGGCGAAGGCGAGCCGTTCGCGGATGGCCACCGGGGCGGTTCGGTGGTTGAGGCCCATGACGAGGATGCTGGCCGGGGATGGATGGTGTGGGACTCGCCCGTTCATGGGTGGTGGAGGGGGGACATGAGGTTGGTCCCCCAGAAGGTGAGCAGGACGAAGGCAAAGATGCCCACCAGCCCCCAGGCAAAGCGGCGTGAGGACAACCCGCGCCAGTGCCAGAGGAGGAGGGCGGCGCAGGCGGCCCAGAGGAGGACCGACCAGAGGACCTTGGGGTCGCCGGCGAACCGGGTGCCGGGTGGTGGGTTCAGGCGGCTGCCGAGGGCCAGGGCGAGGGTGAGCAGGGCCCAGCTGATTTGGGTGAGGCGTCGGGCCACACGCTCGAGCCGTTCGATGGGGGGCAGCAGGGCGAGGACGGCCCGGAGTTTTCGGAGTTTGAGGTCGTGGGCCTGGATCAGGTACAGGCCGGCGGCGGTGGCGCCGAGCCCGAGCGCGCCGTAGGCGAGTAGGGCGAAGGTGGCGTGGAGGCTTTCCAGGACGCGATTGGTTTGGAGCATGGGGCCGGACGGGGTGTCCAGCCCGGGCATGAGGGCAAAGACGCCCAGGGCCAGTTGCAGGGGTGCCACCAGTACGCCGAGGGACTGCATGCGCGGCCAGAGTCCGAAGAGGAGGTAGGCCAGAAGGACGCTCCAGCCCACGAACGCCGTGGCTTCGTAGAGGTTGCGCACCGGGCAGTGCTGAAGGCTCATGCCGCGTTGGAGCAGGGCCCAGGTGTGGAGGAGGAAACCGAGGGCCAGCAGGAGGTAGTTGATGTGGTCGTGGCGGCGGAGGCCGCGTCGCCAGAGGAAGACGGACCAGAAGGTGGCGAGGCCGTAGGCGATGACGGCCAGGAGAAACCAGTGGCGGTCGGTCCAGTTGTTCACGGTCGGGTGGTGTTACGCCGGCGGTTCAGATGCGTTTTTCGTCGGCGTCAATGTAGTCCACAAAGGTGCGGATGTCGTCGCGATGGGCGAGGCCGGACTGTTCTTTGCGCCATCGGAGTCGGGCCTGGCCTTCGGCGTCGTCGGGACGCGGGTAACTGAGCATTTCCTCCCGGTGTGCGGCTTTGACTTCGGGGGGGACTTTGACGTTTTGGCGGACCCAGTCGCAGACCTGTCCGTCGATGATGGAGTTGCGGACGACCTCGACCATTTGTTCGTGGGTAAGGCCGGCGTATTTGAGCCAGAGTGCATCGAATCCCTTGCCCAGGTTGGGGAGGTAATCGGGGTGCAACCGTCCGGCCAGATAGAGCCGGATTTTGTCGATGTACCTGGGCAGGTGCATCCACCCGTCCATCACCTCTCGGGGACTGCGCGGATAGATGATGTCGCTCATGGGATGAATGATCTGGGGTGCGGGGGTTGTGTGTCAATCATGGGGCCGGTTCGTAGATGCTTGTGGGCCGTGGCCGTGTTGCGATTTTGCCGGGTTCCGAGGGTTTTTCGGAAACACGCTCCCGCCTGTTTCCCAGCATGTCCGGACTGTTTGACGGATGCCGCATCTTCTTGGGGGTTCCGGGTCGGGGCGCGGTGCTTTGCTGGAGGGACCTGGCGGGTTGTCGCGGGGGATGGTGGCCGGGATTTGTGCAGGTAACCACGGTCTCCGGGATTTGGGGGGGCACTTCATTGTGTGAGGGAACGGCGGTGATGGCGAGGGGTTGCGGTGTGGTCTCTCGGGCCCGGGGTGGCCCGGCCGGGCCGGGGGGAGACCTGCGCGGCGGGGTGCTTCATTTGGGGGGGCATGGAGCGTCTGCGGAAGGCCGGGCCGGGCACGTGGTTGGTGGTCAGGATTGCGGAGGTACCGGGATGATCGTGGTGGCGGGTGGTTTCGGGACGGGCGGGTTGGCTGGAAGGGCTTGGTGGTGAAAGGTCTTTCGGGCTGAGGCGGCCTGGATAGACTGGGGCGGGCACAGCGAGTCGGGTAAAGCAGCGTTTATGGACTACAATGCGCGAGTGGTGTTGCGGCATGAAGTGGCGCCGGGGTTGATCATTTTGCGGGTGGCGCCGGAGGGATGGCCTTTGCCGCCGTTTGAGCCGGGACAGTTTGCGGTGTTGGGGTTGCCGGGGTCGGCGCCGCGGGTGGCGGAGGCGGATCCGGAGAATCCGCCGGCGCCGCCGCATCAATGGATCCGGCGTGCGTATTCGATCGCGTCGTCGTCGAAGCAGAACGAGTATTTGGAGTTTTATCTGGCTTTGGTGCGGTCGGGTGCGTTGACGCCACGGCTGTTTCGGCTGCATGTGGGGGATCGGCTGTGGCTGAGTCCGAGGTTCAGCGGGATGTTCACGTTGCGGCATGTGCCGGCGGACGCGCATCTGGTGTTGGTGGCGACGGGGACGGGGCTGGCGCCGTACATGAGCATGTTACGGACGCATTTGGCGGAGAGCTCGCAGCGGCGCACGGCGGTGATTCACGGGGCGCGGTATCCATCGGACCTGGGGTACCGGAACGAGTTGGAGGACATGGCGCGGCGGTACCGGCATTTGTTGTATTTGCCGGTGGTGTCGCGGCCGCAGGGGTCGGTTCCGCCCTGGAACGGTTTGGTGGGGCACGTGCAGGATGTGTGGCGTTCGGGATTGATTGCGGAGGGCTGGGGTTTTGCGCCGTCGCCGCAGCACACGCACGTATTTTTGTGCGGGAACCCGGCGATGATTGACGAGATGGTGAAGTTGTTGGCGGGAGAGGGGTATCGGGAGCATCGGAAGGATGTGCCCGGGCAGGTGCACTTGGAACGGTATTGGTAGGCGGTGCGCGGGCGGATCCGGGCCGGGTCGGGGTCAGTCGGTCGGGTTGACGGGTTTGCAACAGCGGCGCCAGGTGTTGAGGAAGGCGTGGAGGCGCCCGGGATCCAGTGGGGCGAGGAAATCGCCGCGGGCTCGGAAGGTGGAGCCGACGATGAAACCGTCGGCGTGGGGGAAGTAGCGGGGGAGGTTTTGCGGGGTGATGCCGGAGCCGATCCAGACGGGGACGTGGGCGTGGCGTCGGACGCGGCGGAGTAGGGCCAGTGCCGGGGGTTCACCGGTGCGGGGTCCGGTGACGACGACGCCGTCGACGAGGAAGAATTCGGCCTGTTTGAGTTCGTCCACGAGGTCCAGATCGGCGGTGAGTGCGTGGCTGCAATGTTTTTTCTTGAGGTCAGCAAAGATGCGGATGTGTTCGACGTGCCATTGGCGTCGGAGGCGGAGGAGTTGGCCGGCGCAGCCTTCGATGAGTCCGGCGCCGCCGATGTGGGCGAACACGTAGCCCTCGACGCGGAGGAAGTCGAGGTCGGCCTCGGCGGCGACTTCGAGTGCGGTTCGGTTGGCGGCTTCGAGGAGCTGGATGCCGATGGGGCCGGGGAATTGGCTGCGGAGCTGGCGGGCGATGCGGGTGACGAGGCGGACGGCGGGTGCGGGCAGGGGCGGTCGGGTGTAGGGGAGATCGTAACTGTTTTCGATGAGGAGAGCGTCCACGCCCGCGTTGGCGTAGAGGCGGGCGTCGGCGAGGGCCTGGTTGAGGATGGCGGTGTGGGATCCGGCGTAGAGCGGGGAGCCGGGGAGGGGTTGGAGGGCGATGACGGCGACGAGCGGATGCGGGGGCAACGGTCGCCTGGCGGGTGTGGCGATGGAGGGGCGGCCGGCGGCGGGGAAGGGTCTGTTCGGGGTCGGTTTCAAAGGGCGGCGGCGGTGCGGGCGGGGGGATCGCCCTTGAGGAGGGCGACGGCGTAGTCGCGGTTCATGCGTGCGATGAATTCGAGGCTGATGCCCTTGGGGCAGACGGCTTCGCAGGAGCCGGTGACGGTGCAGGCGCCGAAGCCTTCACGGTCCATTTGTTCGATCATGGCGCGGGCGCGGCGCCAGCGTTCGGGCTGACCCTGGGGTAGGAGGCCGAGGTGGGAGATTTTGGCGGCGACGAAGAGCATGGCGCTGGCGTTTTTGCAGGCGGCGACGCAGGCGCCGCAGCCGATGCATTGGGCGGCGTCCATGGCGCGTTCGGCGGTTTCCTTGGGGATGGGGATGCTGTTGGCTTCGGGGGCGCTGCCGGTACGGACGCTGATGAAGCCGCCGGCCCACAGGATGCGGTCGAGGGCGCTGCGGTCCACGATGAGGTCCTTGATGACGGGGAAGGCGCGGGCGCGGAAGGGTTCGATGACGATGGTGTCGCCGTCCTTGAAGCTGCGCATGTAGGTCTGGCAGGTGGTGACGCCGCGGTGGGGTCCGTGGGGTTTGCCATTGATGACGAGGGAGCAGGTTCCGCAGATGCCCTCGCGGCAGTCGTGGTCGAACGCGATGGGTTCCTCGCCGCGCCGGATGAGGTCCTCGTTGACCACGTCCAGCATTTCGAGGAAGGACATGTTGGGATTGAGCTCCGGGGTTACGTAGGTGACGAATCGTCCCGGGCTTTGAGCGTCTTTTTGGCGCCAGACTTTGAGTGTGACTTTCATGGCTGCAAGAGGGAGGCGATGAAATCGCAGGGTGACAGGGCCAAGGTTATTTGTAGCTGCGGGTGGTCATGCGGACCTCTTCGTAGACGAGCGGTTCCTTGTTTAGGATGGGGGCGCGGTCGGGGCCGGCGTATTCCCATGCGGCGACGTAGGCGAAGTGTTCGTCGTCTCGTTTGGCCTCGCCGTCGGGGAGTTGATGTTCCTCGCGGAAGTGGCCGCCGCAACTTTCCTCGCGGTGGAGGGCGTCGAGGCACATGAGTTCGGCCAGTTCGAGGAAGTCGGCGACGCGGTTGGCCTTTTCGAGGGCCTGATTGAGGGAGGAGGCTTCGCCGGGGACGTTGACGTCGTGCCAGAACTGGTCGCGGAGTTCGGGGATGCGGCGGAGGGCGAATTCGAGACCGTTTTTGTTGCGGGCCATGCCGCAGTGGTCCCAGAGGAGGCGGCCGAGCTCGCGATGGAAATCGGTGGGGGTGCGTTTGCCACGGCTGTTGAGCAGGCGTTGAAGGCGCCGGGTGACTTCTTGTTCGGCGTCGGCGAAGGCGGGGTGGTCGGTGGAGGGGCGTTGGGCCGGGTTGACGTTGGCGAGGTAGTTGCCGATGGTCAGGGGTAGGATGAAGAAGCCGTCGGCCAGTCCCTGCATGAGGGCGCTGGCGCCGAGCCGGTTGGCGCCGTGGTCGGAGAAGTTGGCCTCGCCGATGACGAAGAGCCCGGGCAGGTTGCTCATGAGGTTGTAATCCACCCAAAGGCCGCCCATGGTGTAGTGAACGGCGGGGTAGATGCGCATGGGGACCTGGTAAGCGTCTTCGCCGGTGATTTCGTGGTACATGTCGAAGAGGTTGCCGTAGCGCTCGCGGATTTTGGCGATGCCGAGGCGTTTGATGGCGTCGGAAAAGTCGAGGTAGACGCCGCGGCCACCGGGGCCGACGCCGCGGCCTTCGTCGCAGACTTTTTTGGCGGCGCGGCTGGCGATGTCGCGGGGGCAAAGGTTGCCGTAGGCGGGGTACATGCGTTCGAGGTAGTAGTCGCGGTCGCTTTCGGGAATGTCATTGGGGTGTTTGCGGCAGTCTTCGGGGCGTTTGGGGACCCAGATGCGACCGTCGTTGCGGAGGGATTCGCTCATGAGGGTGAGTTTGGACTGGTACTCACCGCTGACGGGGATACAGGTGGGGTGGATTTGGGTGAAGCAGGGGTTGGCGAAGCAGGCCCCGCGTTTGTAGGCGCGCCAGATGGCGGTTGCGTTGGAGTTGAGGGCGTTGGTGGAGAGGTAGAAGACGTTGGCGTAGCCGCCGGTGGCCAGGACGACGGCGTCGGCGTTGTGGCGGGTGATGCGGCCGGTGCGGAGGTCGCGAGCGATGATGCCCTTGGCGTGGCCGTCCACGACGACGAGGTCGAGCATTTCCGTGTGAGTGTAGGATTTGACCTGGCCGGCGGCGATCATGCGGCAGAGGGCGGAGTAGGCGCCCAAGAGGAGTTGCTGGCCGGTCTGACCGCGGGCGTAGAAGGTGCGGGAGACCTGGGCCCCGCCGAAGGAGCGGTTGTCGAGGAGGCCGCCGTATTCGCGTGCGAAGGGGACGCCGAGAGCCACGCAATGGTCGATGATTTGGACGGAGACCTCGGCCAGGCGGTAGACGTTGGCTTCGCGGGCCCGGAAGTCGCCGCCCTTGATGGTGTCGTAGAAGAGTCGCCAGACGGAGTCCCCGTCATTTTGATAGTTCTTGGCGGCGTTGATGCCGCCCTGGGCGGCGACGGAGTGGGCGCGCCGGGGGGAATCGTGGTAGACAAAGTTGTGGACCTCGTAGCCGAGCTCGGCGAGGGCCGCCGAGGCGGAGGCCCCGGCCAGGCCGGCGCCGACGACGATGATCTTGTATTTTCGTTTGTTGGCGGGGCTGATGAGACGCGACTCATTGCGATGTCGCGTCCATTTTTGCGCCAGGGGGCCGGAGGGGATATGGGCGTTGAGCGTTGCCATGGTACCGAGCGATCAGCGGTGATGAAGATTTGGAGCTTCGGGTTGCGGGGTGAGGAGGGTACGGTTGGAAATGCGCTGGATGGTTTGGTTGAGATGCTCGCGGCCGTGACCGGCGAGCACTGCGACCGGGATGGAGCTGTACCCCAGGAAAATCAGCAGGGCCACCACCCGGGCGGCCCGGTCGATGCAGGGCCGGTAGACGTCGTTTTTGAGGCCGAGGGACTGAAACATGGCGGCGAGGCCGTGGCCGAGGTGCCAGCAGAGGGCGCCGACGCCAATGATGTAGACGAGGGAGACATACCAGACGCTGAACCCGGCGACCATCATGGCGTAGACATCGTGGTGGGCCTTGAGCTCGCGGAGGGAGACCCTGGCTCCGCTGATGCCCTCGATGACCAAGGTGTAGTGGAGCAGGTGGTAGATGACGAAAGCGGCGATGGCGACGCCGCTGACCATCATTGTCCGGGAGGCCAGACTGGCACCGTAGGGGGCGGGTCGGCCCCAGTACTCGACAGGTCGGGCGGCCCGGTTTTCCCGCGTAAGGGTGATGGCGGCCCAGATGTGGATGGCCACCAGGGCCAGCAGGATGAGGCGGGCCGGCCAGATCAGGATCGGATGGGACTGAAGGTATTGAGCGTAACTATTGATGGCCTCCGGGGGTAGAAAGATCTGCAGGTTCCCCAGCAGGTGGGCGACGACGAACAGGAACAACAACCCACCGCTGGCGGCCATCAGGAACTTACGTCCCACCGAAGACGTAAAGAAACACGCCAGAGTTTTCATGCCCTTTGCCTGACACCCGAGGTACGCCGGGCGATTTTACGCCTGACGCACGCGAAGGTAGGAGGAGTTTGGGCGCACGTCAAACTTGTGTATAGTCAGTGTAAGTTGAGTCACGCTTATGAAAGCCTGTCCGTGGGCTTTGCCCACCGGGGGTCAGGCAGGGGATGGGTTGAAGGCGTCGAGTGGAAGGCGCGATCCCGAGGATTTTGCAGCCCTGGGTTGGCCATGGGGCTTACGCCCCGGCGCGGCGTAATCCTTCCGGAGCCGGCGCCGCCCCGGTTTCTACGTCCGAACCTGAACAACGGCGATGGGGAGGGTCGGTAGTGATGGGCGGCAGCCCCTGTCGAGCCGGCTGCGTCCTACTCCGGGGGATGGCCGTGTATCCGGATCCGGGGCACTTTTCCCGGGCGGGGTGGCACGGTTCGGTCGTTGACGGCGGTTGGGGTGTGGGCGCACATTGGGGGCGGAGCCTATGCAGACCGTTTTGCCATCTGAGTTCAAGAAGGGGATGGTGCTGGTGCTGGATGGAGCACCGCATGTGATTGAGGAGTTGCAGGTCACGGGGACTGCGCAGACGAAGCACAAGATTCACGCGCGGTTGCGGCATTTGCGGACGGGTCGGTTTTTGGAGCGGACGTTTACGGACACGGAGCGGGTTCCGGTGGCGGAGGTGCAGCATCGGACGGTGCAGTACAGTTATGCGCAGGGGGACGAGTATGTGTTTTTGGACTCCGAGACGTTTGAGGAGCTGGTGTTGACGGCGGATCAGGTGGGGGATCGGCGTGTGTTTTTGAAGGAGAACGAGGAGTACAAGGCGTTGTTTTTGGACGGGAAGCTGCTGGACATCGTGTTGCCGCCGCAGGTGACGCTGACGATTACGGAGACGGCGCCGCCGATCCGGGGCGGATCGGATGCGACGTGGAAGCCGGCGGTGTTGGAGACGGGTTTGGAGATCATGGTGCCGCTCTTTTTGGACAAGGGCGAGCGGGTGCGGGTGGACACGGCCACGCGGAAGTACGTGGGCAAGGAGAGCGAGAAGAAGTGAGAGGCCCGGCTTGTGGGCGGGGGACGGCGGCGGGTTTGCGGGCTGGTGTGGTGGGTGTGAAGCGTGGCGGGCTTCCGTCGGGGGGAATGCCCGGGTTTTTGGGGGTGGCTGGCGGGGCCGATTGGGTTGGGGTTGGGGCGTGGCTGCTATGACTGCTGGGGCTGAGGCGCGGGGGCTTCGGATTCGTAGCAGGAGAGGATGAAATCGCGGATGAGCTGCAGTTCGGTTTGGCCCGCGATGGTGTGGGCTTTTTCGAGCTCGATCCAGGTGATGGGGAAACCGGCCTGTTGAAGTTGCTGGATCTGGCGACGGGTGATGTGTATGGGGAGGATGTCGTCATAGCGGCCGTGGGTGGCGAGGATGCGTTGCTGGCGTGCGGCGGGTGAGGCTTCGCGGATGAGGGTTTCGGGTTCGCAGACGGCGCCGCTGATGCAGAGGGCGCCTGCGATGCGGTGTGGGTAGCGGAGGGCGACTTCGATGGCCATGAGGCCGCCCTGGGAGAATCCGCCGACGATCATTTGGTCCGGGGGCCAGCCGCGGTGGTGAAGTTCCTGGAGGAGGTCGTGGAGGAGCTGGTAGCTGCGGCGGACGCCGGGCACGGGGTTTCCGAAGATATCGAACCAGGAGTACCCGCCGTAGTAGGCGTCGGGAGCGTCGGGCAGGGCGAAGTGCAGCCAGGGCAGTTGGAGGGCGTCGGGCAGCCAGAGGTAGCCTTCGTGACTGTCGCCCAGGCCGTGCATCATCAGCAGCAACCGTTTGGAGTCCGGTTCTGCCGCCGGGATGATATGGCAGTTGAGCCTTGTCATGGTGCCGGATCGCGTGGCGGTTGACGGCGCTCCGGCCCGGCCGCGTTCCGGGTTGGTGACCGGTGTCCGGGGCCGGGGCCGGTTCAGGGCGCCGCGTTTTCGGCCAGCAGCGTGGCGGCGGAGGTGGTTGCGGGCAACAGATTTTGTGCGGGGCGGACGGGATGCCACTGGTGGTCCTTGCGGCGGCGTATGCGGAAGAGCTGGGCGAAGAGGAAGTTGGGGGCTGCGGTGCCAAACCCTGCGATGCGTTCGGCGCCACGGCGCACGTTGTCCATCATCCAGGCGGGGAGGCGGAGGTGGTAGGGGTTGCGCTGGACTTCGCCGACGTGACAGGTGGTGGCGGCGAGGATGGTGGCGAGCTGTTCGGGGCTGATCTCGACCATGAGGTTGGGGTTTTCCATGGGGGACCAGAATTCGGTTTCGATGACGAGGCCGTCCCAGGGTGGCTGGAGCTGTTGGAGTGCGTCCACGACGAGGTGATGGGTGCCGATGTGCGTGGGGTGGCCGTCGCGGTCGTGGGGGCAGAAGAGGACCCGGGGTCGGTGCCGGCGGATGAGTTCGGCGACCTGGATGGTGAGGGAGTTCCAGTGGCCGGGGTCGGATTGCCGGGCTTCCGGTGTGACACGTTCGAAGCCCTCGGGGGCGGAGAGTTCGAGGTCGAAACCCAGGACGGCGCAGGCGTTGCGGAGTTCGGCGAGGCGTCGGGCGCGGTGTTGTTTGTGGCTGCCGAGGGTGACGGCGACGTTGACGATGCGGAGGCCGGCTTCGTTGCGGAGGCGAAGGGCGAGGGCGCCGGTGATGGATTCGTCATCCGGGTGTGGGGCGAAGAAGAGGGCACAGGGTGCGTTGGGGGGCAGGGGTGGGGGTGTGACAGTGGTTGGGTGGGGGCCGAGCGGCAGGCGGTTGCCTTCGGTCCACCATGCTTCGAGGTTACGGATCCAGTTGAGCCAGGGTGTGTTCATGTTGGATTCGGTGTGGGTTGTGTTTCGGGTAAACTGGCGGCTGCGATGGCCTGTCCGTGGCGTTTGAACCGTTCGTCGGGCAGGTGGAGTGTAATCGTGGCGGCGAGGTCGGGAAACTCGGTTTGGAGGACCTGTTGGGCGCGTTGGATAAGGATTTGGCCGGCGGGTCCGGTGGTGACGCGGCCGAGGACCAGCACGTGGCGGAGGGGATAAAACCCGGCCAGGTATGCAATCTGATAGCCCAGGTAGACACCGATGGTTTCGAAGATGAGCTGTGCTGCGGGGTTGCGTTGCTCGAGGAGCGCCTGAACGTACTCGAGGGTTTCGGGCAGGGAGAGCGGTTTGGGCAGTTGGAGGCCGGCGGGTTTGAGGAGCCGGCCGACGGCCTGCTGGGAGAGGTACTGGGCACAGACGCCCTGGTCGCCGGACCAATCGTCCCGGGGAGCGGAGGGTTGGAGATCAATCGGGACGAAAGCCAGTTCGTTGAGCCATGAGGTGAGGTGGCCTTCCGGGTTGACCCAACCGCCGGCCGTACTGGTGCCCATGGCCAGGCCGAGGACGGCTGACTGCTGGAGGATGATGGAACCGGCCAGTGCGGTGACTTCGCCGTCGTTGAGGACGACGAAGGGGACGTTACCCCAGGCCTGCTGGATTTCGATAAACAGGTTCCGGACGCGGGTTTCGAAGAGGTCGGGTGGCACACTGCGAAAGAGGGAGGCGACCTTGACCTGGTTGTTGACGTAGACGCCGGCGGCGCTGCCGCCGATGGCATCCACTCGGGGCAGGCGTTTGGCGGCGCTTTGGAGCGAGTCCATGATGCCTTCGAAGTGGTATTGCGGATCCGGTTGGGCGCAGGGGTTCCACGGGACTTCTTCGGAAAAGAGGACCTGGCCGTGGACGACGGCGGCGACCTTGCGGTCGCTGCCGCCGAGGTCGAAACCGATCCGGCAACCTTCCAGGTGCCGGCCGATGCGGATGTGGGATTTGCGCTCCGGGGGCGGGTTCGGGGTGGGGACGATTTCGAACGGGCGATCGTAGATGCGGTGGGCGATGGTCTCGGCGTCGAAACGTCCGGTGGGGGTGTGGTGGTAGTGGGCGCGGAGCTGATCGACGAGGTCGGTGGGGGCGTTGAGGTACAATCGCCATCCGCCGCGGGCCCAGAGCAGGGTTTTGAGGACGCGTTCGAGGAAGGCGAAGTTGGCGTGGGCGTGCGGGTGGCCGGGCGGGAACAGGGGAATGACGTGATGGGAGACGAGGCCGTTGGGTTGTTCGAGGGCGAGTGTGACGGAGGTTGGATGGGGACAGGCTGCGGCGGCGGCGATGAAGCGCCGGTAGGCCAGGGCGATGGGACGGAAGCCCGGGTCGAGCGGCGGCACGACGGCCGGTGGAACCTGGAGCAGTTCGAGTTCGGCGCTCATGACAGGTCTGGCATAGGCCGGGACGGGTTTGGAGGCAACCGGGAAGCGGCAGGCGGCCAGCTAGCAACCGGGTGGGGGCCGGGGCCGTGGTTGTGGCAGGGGGTCAATCAGGCAGCCGCCCGGTCACGAGGAGGTGCCGGTCACTGATGACCCGCACGGTGAGTGTGTGGAGTTGGGCCGCACGGAGCTGTTGGCGGACTTCGGAGGGGGTGAAGGCGGCGAGGAGGGAGCGATAGAAATCGCGCTGGAGGACTCGGGGTTCGCCGGCGGCGTAGCGTTGGACGAGTTGGCGGGCGTGGGCGGGGGAGCGGGGTCGGCGAAGGTCGGCCACGAGGACGAGGGTGCCCGGGCGTCCGTATTTGCGGATGGCGTGCCAGAGGACCATGGGATCGGGCAGGTGGTGGAGGAAACTGGTGGCCACGATGATGTCGTAGGGGCCCCGCGGGATGCGGGCTTGGGGGAGGCGTCCGAGGCGGTATCGGATGCGTTGGTGCAGGTCGGGTTCGCGGGCGGTGAGGCGGCGGGCCAGGCGGAGCATGGCCGGTGAGCCGTCGACGCCGAGGAATCGGTAGTGGGGGCAGGCGCGGGCGAATCGTCGGGTGACATCGCCGGGGCCGCAGCCGAGGTCGAGGACGGATGCGCGGCGGGGGCGATCGGGGAAGGTTTGGAGGAAGAGTTCCACGTAACGGCTGTGGGGTTCGGAGAAATCGGCCTGTGCGTAGGCCCGGGCCTGCTCGGTTTCGGTCATCAGTTCGGGTTCGGGCACACGTTTCATGGACCGGGTCGGGTATGGGGATGGGGTGGGGCTTCTGTCAAGGGGCGGGGTTCGGGGAGGGGGACAGGGTCGGGCCAGGAGGCGTGGAGGAGGATTTGCATGAGGCGTTCCAAGCCCAGGCGATCGGTTTCGTCGAAGCGATGGGGTTTGGGGCTGTCCATGTCCCAGACCCCGATCAGTTGGGTGCCGACGAGGAGGGGGATGACGATTTCGGAGCGAGAGGCGGGGTCACAGGCGATGTGGCCGGGGAAGGCGTGGACGTCGGGGACGACCACGGTTTTGCGTTGGGCGGCGGCGGTGCCGCAGACGCCGCGACCGAGTGGGATGCGGACACAGGCGGGCTTGCCCTGGAACGGGCCCAGGACCAGTTCGGGCTCAATCCAGCGGTAGAGGCCGACCCAGTTGAGGTCGGGCAGGGTGTGGAAGAGGAGTGCGGCGGTGTTGGCGGCGTTGGCGAGGAAATCGCGTTCGCCGTGCAGGAGGTGGGAGAGGGCGACGGCCAGTTGGTGGTAGAGGGCCGGTTTGGGCAGGTGATCAAGAGGCTCGAGGTTCCACATGAGATGGGTGCGGATGAGGATGGAGGAGGATGTGGGGTCGTTCCAGGCCGTGGGCGAGCATGAGGGGCTCGTTGTTGAGGAGCTCGACAGTGGGGCCGTCGGCCACGACGCGGCCCTGGTCGAGAAGGATGGATCGCGGGCAGAGTTGGACGGCCAGTTCGAGGTCGTGAGTGGCGATGAGTTTGGTGCCGGGCAGGGACTGGAGGAGGTTTTTGAGTTCGCGGCGGCCGCGCGGGTCGAGTCCGCTGGTGGGTTCGTCCAGGACGAGCAGGTCGGGTTGACAGGCGAGCAGGCCGGCCAGGCAGGCGCGGCGTTTTTCACCGTGGCTGAGGTGGTGGGTGGGGCGGTCGGCAAGGTGGGTCATGGCGACGGCGGCGAGGGCTTGTTCGACGCGGTGCTGGATTTCGGCTTCGGGCAGGTTGAGTTGTTGGGGGCCGAAGGCGACGTCTTCGGCGACGGTGGGGCAGAAGAGTTGGTCGTCCGGATCCTGGAAGAGCAGTCCGACGTGTTGTCGGATCCATGGGAGGTTTTCCGGGCAGACGTCCCGGCCGAAGACGCGGACCTGGCCGTCGGGCCGGCCGTGTTCGGGCAGGATCCCGTTGATGTGGAGGAGGAGGGTGGATTTGCCGGAGCCGTTGGGGCCGAGCAGGCCGACGCATTCGCCCGGTTGAATGGAGAGGCTGATACCGCGGAGGGCTTCGGTGCCGTCGTGGTAGCGGTAGTGGAGCTGATGGATTTCGAGGGCGGGGTTCATGACCAGCCGCGGGCCAACATGGCCTGGTAGATGCGGGTGGCGCGCTCGCTGGCGCGGATGAAAAGGCGGGCGATGACGGACGCCTGCAGTTGCCAGAGCCGGTCGGGTCGGGGTTGAAAGGTGCGGGCGGCGCGGGCGCGTTGCATGCGCTCGGTTTCACTGGCGAGCACGAAAAGGTAACGGTGCAGGAGCGCGATGGTGGTGACGAGGAGGTGGGGGGTGCGGAGTCGTTTCAGCACGCGCAGGACGTGAGGGAAGGGTGTGGTATTGGCCATGAGGATCACGGCACAGAGGCTGGTGACGCTTTTGATGGTGAGGATCTGCCAGCCGGGATGGTTGGAGGGTCGCCATGCTGCGGCCAGGGCGACACCTGCGATGAGGGGCGAGAGCCAGAGGACCCTGCGCAGGATGAAGGTAAACGGGATCTTTCCCAGGCAGGCGACGGCGATGAGTCCGGCCCAGACCGGTGCGAACCACGCGAGGTTCAGGCCGGGTTGGAGGGCAGTTCCGAGCAGGAGGATGGCGGTGCCGAGCAGTTTCCATTCGGCGGGCCAGCGGTGGACCGGTGAAGGCCGGGGCGGGTGCCAATGATCGGAGGACAAGGGCAGGTGCGAGGTCATGGCGGGCAGAGTTTCAGAGGGTGGTTCCCGTGGGGTGGGTGGGCTGACTGCGCGGGTGAGGGGGCCGGGGC
>NZ_JAAKYA010000045.1:27008-28069 GCF_011044775.1 Limisphaera ngatamarikiensis
GGGCGAGCCAGCGGCCGAGGGTCATGGCTAGGGCGAGAACGACCAAGGTACCGATCAACCCGGCGGCTGCGATGGTGAGGGTGGCGTGGTTGAGGCCGGGGATGGTGTAGTCCGGCATGGGCGCGGGCCAGTGGCTGGTGGCGCGTTCGGCCACGCCGAGGTGTTCGGCGACGGTCTCGAGGCCGTCGGGCCACGGTGAGGCCCATGGGGAGATCAACACGGCCAGGGTGACGGAGACGGCCAGGCCCCAGGTCCAGACGGTGCGCATGGGGTTTCGGTGCGTTGTGTCGGGTCGGGTTTCGAGGAGGTCGGGTCGGAGTCTGGCCACGGTGACGAAGACGAGTGCGCCGATGAGGCCTTCGGCAAGGCCAATGAGTGCGTGGATGCCGACCATGGCCGGGAATGCGAGGGCCAGGGGGACGGTTCCGGACCAGGCCAGTTCGAGCGAGCAGGCGGCGGCGGCCAGGACCGTGGAGAACCAGCCGCCGAAGGCGACGCCGGCCACGCGGCCGGCGAGGCCCGGCATGAGGCGGGCGACGGCGGTGGCGGTGAACCAGCCACCGATCGTGCCCAGGACGCCCATGTTGAGGATGTTGGCGCCGAGGGCGGTGAGGCCGCCATCGCTGAAGAGGAAGCACTGCACGATGAGGACGGCGGTCATGACGATCACGGCGGCGGCCGGGCCGAGCAGGGAAGCGATGAGGACGCTGCCGACGAGGTGGCCGGAGGTGCCGGCCAGGACGGGGAAGTTGACCATTTGGGCCGCGAAGACAAAGGCGGCACCCAGGCCGAGGAGCGGGACGCGGGCCGGCGGCAGGTCACGTTGTGCCTGATGGAGCGCCATGCCGACGGCTCCGGCGGCGAGGGCCGAGGTGACGGCCACGGTTTTCAGGTCCAGGAAATTGTCCGGGATATGCATGGTAATCGGCGGGCCCGGGAACGTTTCCGACCGTTCACATGGGCCGTGCGAACCGTAACACCGGGGCCGGGGCCGGGTCAACGGCGGGTGGGTGCGGGTTTGTGTGGCGGGTGGGGCGGGGTTGTGCGCTTTGCGGCGGGGG
>NZ_JAAKYA010000046.1 GCF_011044775.1 Limisphaera ngatamarikiensis
CTCCAGGGCCATTGTCCATATTTCGGTTGTCCTCGGTATCCACCCCGGCCGCCTTCCCCGCCGCGACCGCCGCTACGCTGCCGTCTAGCCGCAGATCTTATCAGGAGCTTCTTGAATACACCACAGGAGAAGGCAGCGTGGGACAGGTATGTGTCGGGCGCTGGGGGGACGTGGTATTTATCGTGCAGGGACATGGAATCGGTGGTAAGCGCTGCCAGAGCCGGGAACGGGATGACAGTGTTGGACATGATCGAGGCGGAGCGGCGCCGTTGCAAGCATGGTGGGCGGTACTGGATGAACTCGTCAAAAGAGGTGGCGGCTGTGGGCGCTCCATGGGAGCTTGCGCTGGGCTACGTGGAGCTGACCATCAGCACTACATGCGCGTGTGGGGTGTTTTCGTTCAGCGTCTGTCTGGATGACACGTACGATTTCGATCCCAAGTGGTTGAAAACGCACCGGTTCCCGCAGGGTGAAGTGTATACGACATTGGTATGGGCAACTCAAAATGCACTTAGGTGTGGGTGGAGGCCATATCAGATTACGGGTTGTTATCATGGAGCGGAGTGTACGTTCTAGGCTTGCAAAAGCAGTGTTGGGGGTTGCCTACAGCATGACGCTGATTGGAGTGTTTATATACAACGCAGTTTCCTTCTGTGGCGGATGGTTGGGGGGTTGGCTGCAACTTGCTGTGCACCTGGTGTTATTCGGCAGCGTGTGGTTGGGATGGGCGCTGAAGCAATGGAAATGGGCGTTGTGTGGCGCGGGTGGAACGGTAGCAATCATGGTGTCGGTGTATGTGTGGCGCAAGGTTGTGCATCCCGGACAGGTTATGGTGGACTATGGCGGCCCCTATTTCTTTGGGTTGACCGTTCTTCCTTTTGTGGCTGGCCTGTTGTACCCGGGGAAGTGGTATGTGAAGCTCGGGTTCACGATGCTCGGAGTACTGGGGGAGTGCGTGGCGGTGTTGCTGGCCGGAATCGCCGTGTTGATCTTCGTTGGTCCGATAATAGACTGATGCGAAAGGGGCTGCGGACCTCCGATAGGACAGGACTGTGGTGTTCGTTGGCGTGAACATGGGCAGCCCGGGTCGGATTCCTAGAATTCAAGCCAAACGCTTTACCGTCTTGGACCACAGAGCGACTGCCCGAGCCCAGCGAACCCTTTAGGGAGCGTGTGTTCAGCGTGCGTGGTTCTCACCTGAACCTCAGAGGCGCGGCGGGATTATAAAGGATGCCCATGGGGCTCGGGATGCATGGAGCTGTACGGTGTGTGGGGAAGGGCCGGGGGCGCGGGTGCTTACTAGGCAAGCGCGGCTCTGGACGCCGTGGGGTAAGCGAGGATGGCGACCGTCCTGCCGTGGGTGGATCGATACCCGTGAGGGACGGACCGTGCCCCCGGTGCGTAGAAAGATGCGGGCACAGGGGACTGTGCCCCTCCCACAAGATCCCACGGGAGGGACGGCGTCCCCGCCGTCCGCAAGAGTCTTGGGCACAGAGGACTGTGCCCCTCCCGCAAGGTCGCCAGGGAGGGACCGCGTCCTCACGGTCCGCAAGGAAAAACAGACCCTGGGGCCCGCGCCAAACCTTTAACGCGCCCTAATGACCGCGTGCTCTTCCGAACTCCGACAGGTCGGGGGGGACGGCGTCCCCGCGGTCCGCAGGAACATCGGGCACAGAGGACTGTGCCCCTCCCGGGGAATCCCCAAATCGAAGGCACCCCAGCCCATTGGCGAGGTCGGGAGGGACAGCGTCAT
>NZ_JAAKYA010000047.1 GCF_011044775.1 Limisphaera ngatamarikiensis
CGACTAACGGGAGGATTGTTTTTGCTCGTGCCACATCATGTTGATTCTTAACACCATCAGCCGCAGGTGAGCGGCGCACTATCGGCCATGCCCCAGCGCGGCCAGATTCATTTAAATCTCCTTTGCACGACGCAGCCGAGCCATTTCTCAATCGAACCGCAAAACGTATTGGTGTGCCTTTGGCTCAAACTCAAACACCTCGGCAGTCCTTTTAGTATCTAAGGGTTTTCCATTCTGTTGGTCAACAGAACACGCATACCGGTTGGACGTCACCAACCGGATGAGTTCTGACGTTCCGTCGCCGTAAAGGTTACGGAACACGAGCTCGACTTCCTGATCATGGAACTCGCTGTGCATTGACCAACTTAAGCCGCTGCATCGGAACGTTTCATACAGCTTTCCACCGCTGAGGGTCAACACAACAAGTGACTCGGCGTGAAAGCCAGTTCCGGAGGCATCCAGAACGCTCACGACCGCGCTATCACCTTGGGTCAAAACGGAGGCGTTGGTTATGTATGCGTATAGGCCCTTAAGCTCTCTGGCATGGAGAAGTCTACCGCCCGAGTCGAACACACCAACTGCGCCCGTCGTTGAGGTCGGCGGGCCGCCAAATACGTAACAGAGCCAGCGCGCTTCTCTAGAGGCGCCATCAACTATGGGTACGACGTTGGCGACATCGTAGATGAAGGAGTCGCCAACGTGAACAGTCGCCAGAATTGCTTTAGCAAGGGTGTCACAATCGAGGCCCCTCCGGGATTTGTCGACGAGGCATGATACGAGGCATGCAGAAGTGAGGCAAAGGCACGTGATGGCGGCTAGGCTTCTGAGAGTGGGCATGGCAGGCTAGCGGTTGGGTGGTTTCCAGCCCGGGGGCACTGGCTTGGTTTGTTCTTTGCACTTGTAAATGTCCA
>NZ_JAAKYA010000048.1:0-4957 GCF_011044775.1 Limisphaera ngatamarikiensis
GGCCAAGATCAACTACGAGGGCCAACTGGCGCTCTCCTGGCAGACGTTCTGGTTCGGCCCGTTCCTGGTCGGCGGTGAACTGGGTTCGCCGGGCGAGGTGAGCAGCGCGTTGCCGGCGATGCTGCAAACGCTCCGGCCGCTCTGGCGGGATCGCGCCTGTGATTTCCTGGCCGACAGCGGCTCCAGCAGCGCCGAGCATCTGCAAGCCATCGAGCAGGCCGGCTTCACGCATTGGAGCGTCAGCTACAACAAATGGACCACCGGGCCGGAGCGCACCGCCGCCGCGCTGCCGGAAAACTGCTGGAGCACCGCCGCCAAGACGCGCTGGCGCGACGGGGTGGAAGTGACTGAGCAGTACGCCGGCATCCGGCACACCGTGGCCGGCAGCGACTTCACGTTCCCGCTGGCTGTGGCCCGGTGGAAGAAGGACGACCAGATGTTCTGGCGTTACGCCTTTGTGGCGCACGACCCGCGCCGGACCGACGCGGGGGCGGTGATGGCGCGGCATCGGTTGAAAGGCGCCAGGGAACAACTCTTCAAGGAAGTGCTGCGGGGGCTGGACCTGCACCATCCGCCCTGCGCCAGCCTGGTGGCCAACCGGATGTTCTACGCCATTGCGGCGCTGGCCTACAACCTGATGAAAGCCGTGCAGCTGCTTTGCCTGCCCGACGAGTGCCAGGGCTGGACCGTGCCCACGCTGCTCAAACAGAGGGTGCGGCTGCCGGCGACGTTGGTGCGGCATGGGCGGCGGCTGGTGACGCGGGTGGAAGTGGCGGTCAGCTGGCTGGGCTGGTGGCACCAGTGGCAAGCGCGCTGGTGGCGGGCCGTGGCGGCGGAAGCGGCGGTGCCCTCCGGCTAAACTGGAGCCACGGCACGAACCCCGCACGCGCCGACCGCCCCTGGCGGCCAGGGCGGAGCATGCCCGCATCTGGGAAAAAAACCACCCTGGCCCGGCCCTGCGGCCCTTCCGGCGCCCGGACGACCCCTCCCCGATGGGCCCCAGAGCCCTCCCAGATCACGTTTAGAGACTCCTCCGATTCGAAACCACACTTTGCACCCCCGCCCCAATTGCTGGCTAAGGATTCAGGGCCCCCACCCACCGCCCCCGAAAGCATTGCCAAAACCGCCCCTGCCCCGCCATCCTGCACACCGCAAACCACAACCGACCTCAACCACAAAACCCAAAAACCATGAAAACCCATTCATTCAGCCCTGGCACTCTCCTCGCAGCCCTCACCCTCGCCCTCAGCGCCCCGGTCGCTCAAACCGCCCAGCCACCCTTCAACGGCATCGGCGTCCATATCGGGAATCTGTACCAGCTCTCCCCCGCCCGATCCCGGTCCATCAGCCCGGAAAACTTCACCGGCGAAAAAGGTAAGGGCGGCATGGCCGTCGACGGCCCCGCCAAAAACGCCGCCCGCGACCTCGGCCCCGGCTGGAAAATCTCGCCCTTCGTCCGCATCGCACCCGATACCACCTTCACCCTCGCCGACATCCAGGGACCCGGCTGCATCCAACACATCTGGATCACACCCGCCCCCCTCGACCGAACCCGCTTCATGATCCTGCGCTTCTACTGGGACGACGAAACCCAGCCATCGGTTGAGGTGCCGCTGGGCGACTTCTTCGCCTGCGGCTGGGCCCGCTACTGCCAGATCAATTCCCTCGCCGTCTGCGTCAACCCCGGCAGCGCCTTCAACTGCTACTGGCCCATGCCCTTCCGCAAACGCGCCCGCGTCACCCTCGAAAACCTCAACGACGGCCCCATCACCATCTACTACCAGATCGATTACATCCTCACCGACGTCCCCGACGACGCCGCCTACTTCCACGCCCAATTCCGCCGCGAAGACCCCCTCCGCGAACCCGGCCTCTACACCATCCTCGACGGCGTCGAGGGCCGCGGCCACTACGTCGGCACCTACCTCGCCTGGGAAGTCCACAGCACCGGCTGGTGGGGCGAGGGCGAAATCAAATTCTACCTCGACGGCGACAGGGACTTCCCCACCATCTGTGGCACCGGCACCGAAGACTACTTCTGCGGCTCCTACAACTTCGACACCGTCGGCCCCGACGGCAAACACCGCTACACCGAATTCTCAGGCCCCTACACCGGCCTGCCCCACGTCATCCGACCCGACGGCCTCTACGACTCCCAACAACGGTTCGGCCTGTACCGATGGCACATTCCCGACCCCATCCGCTTCGAAAAAGACATCCGCGTCACCATCCAGGCCCTCGGCTGGCGTTCCGGCGGACGATACCTCAAGCTCCGCGACGACATCGCCTCCGTCGCCTATTGGTACCAGACCGAACCCCACAAACCCTTCCCCAAACTCCTCTCCCGCGACGAACTGGAACTCAAGTAAACCGCGGCACACCCCGGGCACAACCCCTCAACCTCCCCACACAAGCGGCGGCGCCGCCAGCGCCTCCCGATACACCGCCTCATATTCCCCGGCCGTCCGACCCCAGCCGAAATCCATCCGCATCCCGTTCACCCGATACCGATGCAACAACGCCGGATGCTCATACAACACCAGCGCCTTCCGAATCGCATGCGCCAGCGCACCCGCACTGTACTCGTGAAACTTGATCCCGTTGGCCCGCTCCACCGACTCCCGCGCGTCCACCACCGTGTCATCCAACCCACCCACCGCACGCACAATCGGAACCGTCCCATACCGCAAACTGTACATCTGGTTCAATCCACACGGCTCAAACCGCGACGGCATCAAATAAAAATCACTCCCCGCCTCGATCCGATGCGCCAGCCCCACATCAAATCCAAACCGCACACCCACCTTCCCCGGATACCGGGCCCGCAACCCCTCCAGAGCCTCCACATACCGCGCCTCCCCGCTCCCCAACAACACAAACCGCATCCGCGCCGCCAGCATCTCGTGCAACGCCGGCAGCAAAATGTCCAAACCCTTCTGCTCCGCCAGCCGCGTCACCATCCCAAACAACGGCACGTCCACCTCCTCCGGCAGCCCCAACTCCCGCAACAACCCCGCCTTCACCACCGTCTTGCCCCGCAGGTCCCGAACCGAATACGACGCCGGCAAATGCGGATTGTTCTCCGTGTTCCATTCCTCATAGTCCACCCCGTTCAAAATCCCCCGCAACTGCCCCTGACGCCGCCGCAACAACCACGCCAACCCCTCACCGAATTCCTCCGTCAGAATCTCACGCGCATACCGCGGGCTCACCGTCGTCAGCCGGTCCGCCGTCGCAATCCCCGCCTTCAAACAGTTCAACTGCCCGTACGCCTCCGCACAGTCCGGATGAAAATACGTCCACGGCAGATTCGTCAGCCCGTACGTCCAGGCCGGAAAATAACCCTGATAGGCCAGATTATGAATCGTCAGACACGTGCGTGGCGCGTCCATCCAGCCCCCGGCCCGCCGCTCATGCTGCACCATCAACGCCACCAGCGCCGTCTGCCAGTCATGCACATGCACCACCTCCGGCCGCCACGGCAGATACCGCGCCAGATGCACCACGCACTTCGAGAAAAAAATGAAACGTTCCCCGTTGTCCGCGTAGTCCCGCCCGTTCTCGTTGTACAATCCCGTCCGATCAAAATACCCGTCGTGCCCGATGAAATAGACCGTCAGCCGCGGCTCCGGCTCGTGCACCCACAACGCCGCGTCCACACGCCGATCCCCCAACGGCAGGTCAAACCGCCAGTCCATCCGACGCAACTCCGGAAACCGCTCCCGAACCCCGCGAAACAACGGCTTCACCACCCCCACCTGATGCCCCGCCCGCGCCAGCGCACGGCCCAGCGCACCCGTCATGTCCGCCAGACCCCCCGTCTTCGAATACGGGTGCACCTCACTGCTGGCCAGCAACACCCGCAACTTCAGACCCCCACCCAACTGCCCGCTCCCACTCACGGCGTGATCCGCTCCTCCCCGTAATACGGCCGCAACGCCTCCGGCACCACCACGCTCCCGTCCGCCTCCTGATACGTCTCCACCAGCGCCACATACAAACGCGCCAGCGCCGTGCCGCTCCCGTTCAACACATGCGGATGCCGGTTCACCCCCTGCCCGTCCTTGTACCGCAACCGCATCCGACGCGCCTGAAACTCCTCGCAGTTCGACACGCTCGAAACCTCCAAATACGACCCCTGCCCCGGCGCCCACACCTCCAAATCGTACGTCTTCGCACTCGCAAACCCCATGTCCCCCGTGCACAACAACACCACCCGATAATGCAACCCCAGCAGCTGCAACACCCGCTCCGCATGCCGCACCATCGCCTCATGCGCCTCATACCCCTCCTCCGGCCGCACCACCTGGATCAATTCCACCTTGTCAAACTGATGCATCCGAATCAGCCCGCGCGTACCCACACCCGCCGCGCCGGCCTCCCCGCGAAAACACGGCGTGTACGCACAATACCGAATCGGCAAATCCGCCTCCCGCAACAACTCCTCCCGATGCAAATTCGCCACCACCGTCTCCGCCGTCGGGATCAAATACAGTCGACCCAGATTCGCAGGATCATCCCCCTCCGCCACCCCGTAGTACTGGTCCTTGAACTTCGGAAACTGACCCACACCCTCCAAACACGCCGGCCCCACCATCAACGGGGGCCACACCTCCGTGTACCCATGCTCCCGCGTGTGCAAATCCAACATGAACTGGATCAACGCACGCTCCAACCGCGCCCCGCGCCCCCGATACAACGCAAACCCGCTGCCCGACACCTTCGCCGCCCGCGCAAAATCCACCAGGCCCAACCGCTCACACAACTCCACATGCGTCCTCGGCTCAAACCCGAACCGCCGCGCCTCCCCATGCACCCGCACCACCACGTTGTCCGCCGCCGAACGACCCACCGGCACACTCGCATGCGGTAAATTCGGCATCCGCAACATCAAACCCTCCCGCGCCGCCTCCACCTCCCCCACCTCCCGGTCCAGCTCCGCAATCCGATCCCCCAC
>NZ_JAAKYA010000048.1:5014-66815 GCF_011044775.1 Limisphaera ngatamarikiensis
GCCGCACCTCCTGCTTCCTCGCCTCCGCCTCCTCCCGCCTCCCCTCTGCCATCAACCGACCAATCTCCCTGGAAACACGGTTCCGCTCCGCCTTCAACCGCTCCACCTCCGCCAACAGACGCCGCCGACGCTCGTCCAGCTCCAGCACCTGATCCACCAACGCCTCGTCCCCGGCCCCGCGCGTCGCAAGCCGTTCCCGCACAAATTCCGTCGCCTCGCGAATCTGTTTAATGTCCAGCACGCCCGCATTATGTCCACCACCCCGCACCCCGGCAAGGAACCACCCACCCCGGCAACCTTCAACCCTCCCATACAGACATCCTCACCTCCGACCAAACACCACACCCCATACGCCACCAACCGGACCCACCCAGCCCCGCAGAAATCCCCACCCACCACCCCTTCCATGCCCGCTTCCCCCGCACCCGCGGATTCAACCGCTCCCACAACCCACGCCGCCGCTCCCCATCCTCACAATCCCAGCCGTCCAGCCACGAATCCAAACCCCCACAGCCCATGCCCTTCATCCGTCACCTTTCCAACCCGCCAACCTCCGGTTACAAGACGCCCACTGCGCTGGCCCCAACGCAATCCACCACGGCCAACCAGGCCATTCCAACTCACCCGGCAACCGATCCAAAGCCGCCCGGTCCTCGCGCTGGACCCACCGCCCCCACACCCCGGCCGCCCGGGGTTTTATCTGCCGGACCGGGCAGTTCCTCCACCCGCGGCTCTACGAAAGGAACAGAACTTCTGAGGCCGCGCCCGGCCCCCTCGAGGGCAATCTCCCAACGGCTGTGATGCCAGGTCCCCGTGCCGCCCCGCCACCACATCGCTCCATTGAGGCGCCGCAGCGGAACAACCGATTCGGAAAGATCGGGACCATCACCAGTGACGCCCGCGGCACGTAGGGCTCAGCCTGTCCCCCTGCCCAACCGGTTCAACAACCTACGAGTCCCTCCGCCAAGCCACGTCAAACGCGCGTGGGCACCGCTTGAATCGTTTGCTCCGAACCGTTTCTGCATTGGGGCCGCTCACTGCAATCCGGTTCCACCCCACAGGGGCAACAGGCCGGGATCCAGAATTCAGGCGTCCTCTCATGCACTTGCCTGGCCAGGGGGCGAACAGCGCCGAACGGCCTGACAGGACTCACACCTCGGAGGGAGTTCGTGCGCGATGCCACGCCCCGGTCGGCCAAACGCCGGGTCCGAGCCTATGCACCCCGGCGGTAAATCGGTTTTTCCACGATCTCGGCCGGATGTCGCCGGCCGCGGATCTCAATTTCAATCTGCCGTCCGGGCGCGGCCGCCGGGGTGGGCACATAACCGAGACCTATGCCAATTCCGAGACTCGGGCTCTGGGTTCCGCTCGTCACCCGCCCCACGACAGCACCGTCCACGCAAATGGGATATCCCGTTCGGGGCGGCGGCGTCCGACCGCTCATGCGAAACGCCACGTTCTGGCGTTTCCAACCCTGACGCATCTGTTCTTCCAGGGCCCGTCGCCCGATGAACTCGCCCTTGTTCATCGCCACGAAGCGTCCCAGGCCGGCCTCCCACGGGGTCGTGGTCTCATCCAACTCCTGGCCGTACAGGGGATAGCCCATCTCCAGCCGCAGAGTGTCGCGCGCCCCCAGGCCACACGGCTGCACGCCCAGGGACGCACCGCGTTCAAGCACCGCCCGCCACAGTGCCACGATGGCATGATCCATTCCCATGACCTCAAAGCCGTCCTCGCCCGTGTACCCGGTACGGGAAACCAACAGGCCCTCCTTTTGATAGGGAAAGCCGGCAACCTGATTCTTTTTGAGTGCGGAGGGGCGCGGCACACGGGTCCCGGACAGGGCCGGCTCCGTGATGCAGGCGTCCATCAGTTCGGCCGCACGTGGTCCCTGCACCGCCACCGCGCTGTAATTGTGTGAGGCGTCGGTCACCACGAGGGCATCAGGCGGGCCAAACGCACCGGCCTGCTCCTTCAACCAGGACACGTCGGAAGCCGTTCGAGCCGCGTTGACCACCAGCAGGAACACCTCCTCGGAAAGACGGAACACATACAAATCGTCCAGGATCCCGCCACCGGAATGGCACATCAGGGTGTACTGTCCCTGGCCGGGCCCCAACCGGCTCGCGTCATTGGTCAATGCGAAGTTCACAAATTGCAGGGCGGCCGGACCGCTCACCACCACCTCGCCCATGTGTGAGATGTCAAAAATACCCACCGCTTCCCGGACGGCCCGATGTTCCTCGGCAATGCCACGGAATTGCAACGGCAGTTCCCAACCTGCAAACGGGACCAGTCGAGCCCCCAATCGGAGGTGTTCCTCGTACAAAGCGGTTCTACGAAGCATGAGAGGACGAAGGGTTTGCGGCGGGCGCAGGTGCAGCAACCGGATCCAGGCCCTGCCGGATCCGCTCCAACCGGCCCTGTACCTCCTGCGCCAGCAGTTCGTACGCAGCGGACGCGCTGCTGTAGGGGTCGTATTCGAGGATCGGCTTGCCGAAGCTGGGTGCCTCGGCCACGCGCGTGGTCCGCGGAATCATCGTTTCGAAGACCAGGTCCCCAAAATACCGGCGCACCTCGTCCACCACCTGGTTGGCCAGCCGGGTTCGACCGTCATACATGGTCATCAGGATCCCCAACAGTCGGAGGTAGGGGTTCAATGCATGGGTCCGCACCTGATCCAGGACCCGTTGCAACGTGGAAATGCCCTCGAGGGCATAATACTCACACTGCAACGGCACCAGAACCGCGTCCGCGGCCACAAACGCGTTCATGGTCAGCAAGCCCAGCGAGGGCGGGCAATCCACCACGATCAACGGGTACCGGTCGGCCCCGCGCAAGGGGTCCAGGGCCGTGCGGAGTCGGGACAGGTTCTGCTCGGCACGAGCCAGTTCCACCTCGGCCCCGCAAAGGTCCAGCTCGCTCGGAATCATCTCCAGGTTCGGAAACGCCGTGGGTCGGATGCGCTCCTCCAGCGGCGCCGCACCCAACAAGGCCTCGTAAACACTGCCGCCCGGAGCCTTTTCCAGTCCGAGGCCGCTGGTGGCGTTGCCCTGCGGGTCCAGATCCACCACCAACACCCGATGCCCCAACCTGGCCAGGCAGGCTGAAAGATTGATCGCGGTGGTGGTTTTGCCCACGCCACCCTTTTGGTTGGCCACCGCTATGACCGTGGTTGCCACGCTCCCGGTGTATCGGATGCGCAGTCGGCTTTCAAGCGGCACCTCTCCGCGGGGTCACAAACCAGACCACGCTCCGCAGAGGACCTGACCATCCATCAGCCGCCCCACCGAAGTCCGGGGGTCGTCGATCCCCGGGTTCCATGCAGAACCGCCCCCACCCGGCCCCCGAACCAATGCGCCCCCACCCCGGCACTCCCGATCCAATAAGCGCGCCCGGTCAACAATAGAGCCCTCGGAGAAATAACCCGGCACGGGCGCCGGCCGGGGGCGGATTAGGAACTACTCCTCCAGTTCCGGAATCCGCGTCCACTCGTCCCCGGTGTGTTCCCCACTACCATCAGACTCTCCCCCTTGGGAAGCGGCGTCCGTTTGTCCGGCGGACGCAGGTGGCTGGGTCAACATCTCATCCCGCGGTTTGAGCAGGCTGTCAAAGGTCCAGGTTGACACCTGGTAGATCCAGCCTTCCAACCTCTTCTCCTGCGCCAGTTTCTCAGCCAGCTTGTCCCGTTTTTCCTTGAATTCCCGGTCGAGCCGTTCCTTGTCTTCGGGCTTCTCGTCCGGGGCCGGCGTACGCTGTTCCGGGAGGTTCGCCGATACCGTCAGCCGCAGATGGTAACTTTGATTGGTCTTCTCGCCGAGGCTCAGGTCGTAAACGAAGTCGTCAAAGGTTTCGATGTAAACCTTCACCGGACGATCCAGGCCCACCTGCTCCGGCGGTGTATCGGGCGGCAACACGTCCAGGAACGACGGCCAGCTCAGGCCGCTCGTGGCACTGGTGGCCTTGGAACCGTCGAGGGTCTCACCGGGACGGGCATCCACCAACTGCCACGAATCCGTCTCCTTCTCCCTCCGCATGGCCCAGGACCGGGACGCGTCCGGAAACTCCACGCGCACCAAGCGGGGCCGCTCCACCTTGAAAAACTCCTTGCTGATCCATTGTTCGGGCCGCGGTTCGATGCCGTACAGGGGATCGGAGATCATGAGCGCGCGGTTGGTGGCCGAAAGGGTCATCACCCATCGGCCGGCCGGAAACCCATCCTCGGTTCCACCCCCCAGGCCGGTGGCAGACGCACGGCTCTGCGTCTTGCCCAGCAGCAACCCGCCCAACCGCCTGCCCGAACCGTCGAGAAACTCGACCAACGTGGCCGTGTTGGTCTCCGGCCCGGGCGGCAGAAGCGACAACCGCCACAATTGGGACGGTCCGACCTCCTCGGCCTGCACAGCCTTTAACTCCGACGCCTTGACAATCCAATCACTGATCTGCTGGAAGTTGGCCGGGTAACCCCCGCGCTCCTGCACGCGCCAGAGCCCGTCTTTTCTGACCAGGTTCAGCTCGTTGGTCCCCTGGCGGATGCGGACGTGGGCCACTTCGTTCACCGGCAGATCGGGCAGCAACTTCGCCTGCGCCGTCACACCGGTCCGTTGCCAGGTGCGGCCCTCCTGACGGTACAGCCACCAGGCCGCCCCCCCCAACACAATCACCAAACCCAACAGCAGCAAGAACTGTTTCCGGTTCATCGGGCCGAAGTGCGTTTGCGCCGAATGATGGCAATCACCACGCCGGACAGTGACACCACCAGCGGCATGGCCAGGATGTTGGTCCACTGAACACGGGTCTGCAGGGCGTCAATCTCCCTGCGAAATTCCCTGCGCACCCGTTTCAATTCCTCGCGGGTCCGTGCCTCCTGCTGGCGGAACCGGGCGATCTCCTCCTGCTGCTCCGGCGAAAGGATGAATCGCTGGCCCGGTTCCTTCTGCCGCTGCAGTTCGTTGAGGCGGCGCTGGGTCTCCGCCAGGCTTTCCTCAAGCTTCTTGATCTCGGCCTGGTACCGTTCCTGAGCCGCAGCCTGCATCTTTTGAATCCGCGTGAACGGCCGGCTCGGAATCGCACGGCTCCGCACCGCAATCAGATCCACGTCCCCGGCCATCTGCTCCACCACGTTCTGCAAAAACGTAAGATTCGCATTGGCCGGCATCCGAAGAACCCCAAACGGACTGTTCAATTCGCGGATGGCAAACCGGTCAAACAACAGATCGGAATCCCCCACCAACACCACCGCCGTTTCCTTCTGGCTTTCCTTGAGGAAGTCCACCTCGTTGGTGGACCCCGGCGGACCATTCGGAAAAGCGGTCTTGAACCGCCCGGTTAGCCGGATGGCCAGCGCATGTTCCTTGCCCGAGGAACGAAACTCCCTGAGGATGTTTTCGCCGCTGACATGAGCCATGAAGGCCTCAACCAGCTGCGATTCCGGCGTGCTCTTCAGCAGGACGGTTTGCTTCAGCCCCTCCTCCGGAACGCCACTGAACGCCCCGCACAAGGGCAGCCACACGGGCCCCAACTCGCTGGTCACCGGATCGTCGGGGTTCATCCCCAGCCGGCTCACATTCAGAAATGCAGGTGCCTCCACCAGCTGATTGCGCTGCCCGATCAACTGCATCTTGAAGTTCAGGTCGGCCACCACCTTGGTCGTATCGAACTTCAACCCCCACGCGGTCAGGAGCTTTTCCAGGTTCGACGGAGCCCCGGGGACCGAAAAGGGCAGGTTCCCCTGCTGCCGGCTGTCGGCCAGCGAGACCGGATCCAAAAACGCCACCAGCTTCCCACCCCGCATCAGGAACTGGTCGATCGCATACTGGGCCTTTTCCGTAATGTCCCGCGGATGAATCACCACCAGCACCTGAATGTCATCGTCAATCTTCTCGGCGGTCATTTCCACCCGGCGCACGTCAAAGTCGGCACGCAACTCATTCACCACCGCCCACGGTTCCTGATTTCGAGGCCCCAGGGTCGGCGGAAAAGCCGCCCCGGGCCCGCCGAACACCGGCAGGGGACTCATGATGCCCACCACCGGTTTCTCCGGTTTCACCACGCGGCTGATGGCCCGAACGATGTCATACTCCAGCAACCGTTCCCGTGTCGGTGCCAGAAACGGAATCGACACACGCGAATCCAACAGGCTCACCGCCAGACCCAAGTAGAAACGGTCGCCCGTCGCCAGTTGCTGGGGTTCAATGTTGTCCAGCCGCGCCGAATCCTCCGCGTCGGAGTCCGGCTGCGGGTCGAGCTTTTCAATGCGCAGTTTGCCAGCCGCCGCCTCCCGAAACTCCTCCAGCAAATCCTCCACCCGCCGCGCGTAATTCCGCAAAAAGACGGTCTCCGGCGTGGCGGTCTCCAGCCGCGAGCAGTAAAAACGGACGGTCACCGGCGTGTCCAGGCGCGACAACACCGCCCGTGTGCCGGGCGAAAGCGTGTAGGCCTTTTCAGCGGTGAGATCCACGCGTTGCTTGAACCGGGCCAGCACCACATTCAGCCCGAGCAACACCACGAACATCGCCGCCACCCCGGCGGTCGAAAACACCCAGGTCTCCCAACTCCGCTTGTTCATGACCCCATCCAATCCCTCTCAACCGGCGCGCAAACTGCGCAGAATCACACTGGTCGTAAACAACGCAAACACCGTCACCGACAGGAAATACAGGATATCCCGCGTATCCAGCACGCCCTTCTGGAAGGCATCAAAATGCGTGATGAAACTGAACGACGCCACCAGCTCCACCAGCGGCGCCGACCACTGCGCCACCAAATTCGTCACCGGAGGAAACCCGGCCAGAATCAGAAACAAACAGATCACCACCGACAGGATGAAACTGATCACCTGATTGCGCGTGAGCGCCGAAGTCATGCACGTGATCGCCAGATAGGAACCGGCCATCAGAAAACTGCCGCAATACGCCGCCAGGATCACCCCGTTGTCCGGCTCGCCCAGATAATTCACCGTGATCCACAGCGGAAAGGTCAGGGCAAGGGCCAGCCCCAAAAACAACCACGAGGCCAGAAACTTCCCCACAATGGCCTGCCAGGCCGTGATGGGCAGCGTCAACAGCAGCTCCAGCGTGCCCACCCGCCGCTCCTCCGCCCACAGCCGCATCCCCACCGCCGGCACCAGGAACAGATAAAACCACGGATGCCACAGGAAAAACGCGGCCAACGATGCCTCGCCGCGCTCGAAAAACCCTCCCACCATGAAGGTGAAAAACCCGCTCAACAGCAGAAAAATCACGATGTAAACGTAGGCCACCGGCGAGGCAAAGTACCCCGACAACTCACGCTTGGTGATGGCCCAGATGTTGTTCCAGGATTCCTTCATACCTCACGGTCCACTGATCGTTCCACCCGCCGGACCCTGCCCGCACCGGTGTCGGTCAGGCCGCCACTCCCTCCATCACGCCGCCTCCCGAACCGTGTCCGGCATGGTGATGCTGCGGAAGACCTCGTCCAAACGACCCTCCTCCACCCTCAGCTCCTCCACCGCCCACCCCTGCACGGCCTCCGCCACCGCCCGCGTGAAGCTCCCGTTGATTCCGGGTTCGCGGGGATACACCCGCACACGAATCCGACCGTCCTGTTCCTCCAACACGTTCACCCGTTTGGCCCCCGGCACCTGCGCAAGCCGATCCACCACCTGCTCCCGGGACACACGACCCACCCACAACGTAACCGCCCCGGCCAGTTCGGATCGCGCCCGGAGCTGGGCCGGCGTGCCGTTGGCCACGATCCGCCCCCGATCAATGATGATCGCCCGTGTGCAGGCCGCGTCCACCTCCTCCAAGATATGCGTGGAAAAAATGATCGCCTTCTTCTCACCCATCCGCCGGATCAATGTGCGAACCTCGTGCTTCTGGTTGGGATCCAGCCCGTCGGTGGGTTCGTCCAGGACCAAAACCGGTGGATCATGCAAAATCGCCTGGGCAAAGCAGGTCCGGTGACGGTAACCCTTCGACAGCGTCTCCACACTCTGATGAAGAACCCCCTCCAGAAAACACATCTCCACCACCCGATGCACCGCCTGTTTCCGGGCCTGACCCCGCAACCCCCGCAGCTCCGCTATGAAGTTCAGAAAGCCGTACACGGTCATGTCCGTGTACGCCGGCGCATTCTCCGGCAGGTAACCAATCAACCGCTTGGCCGCAATGGGCTGCTCCCACATGTCATGCCCGCCAATCCACACCCGACCCGCCGTCGGGGGAATGAACCCCGTGATCATGCGCATCGTGGTGGATTTGCCCGCACCGTTCGGCCCCAGAAAACCCAGCACCTCCCCCGGTTCCACGGTAAACGACACCCCGTCCACCGCACGTTTGGCCCCAAAATGTTTGGTCAGTTGCTCGACCCGAATCATCGTCATGCTCGCTTCCTCAGGAAACCGATCGGACGGATCCCTGCGTATAACGCAGCACCGCCTCCGTGTCCATCCCTTTTGAATCCATCCGGAAGCCGGGGCGGCCGCGACCCCGACACGGCCGGCGCCCCATCTCACCCCAGCTGACAACCGGCCCCGCACCCGCGTTCAAACTTTCCTCCAGCGGCCCTCAACCGGCCCGACCCGGAACCACCCCGGCCGGCTCCACACCCCAGCAGCGGCCCAGAACCGCCGCCGTCCCCAACAACAACACCGCGCACACCAGGTAGGGCAGCGGCGGCAGATAATGCAGCGTCGTGTTCGCAAACACCGGACCCAAGATTCGAGCCAGGCTCCCCAGGCTCTGAGCCACGCCAAACGTGGCACCGCGTTCGTCCTCATGCGTCAGGTTCGACAGCAGGCCAAACAACGGCGGCCGCGTCAGACTCGAACCCACCGACAACAACCCCAGCGCCCCCAACAATGCCCACCAACCCGCGCCGTGGCCCCCCCACAGGGCCGACCACGACAAATGCCCTTCCCCCCGGATGAACGGCAGCACCGCCAGGCTCCCCGCCGTGCACGCCAAACTGCCGATGATCAACCGCACCTCGCCAAACCGCGCCACCAACCGCCCCACCGCCGTGCCCTGCAACAACGCCCCCAAAACCCCGCAGTACGCAAACAAATACACCACCGTCGCAGCAGCCCGACCATCATGCGTGAGGTCCAGGGCAAAATTGTCGCTCACCACCAGCGGCAGCGTGCTCTCAAAACAACTGAAAGCGAACGTGGCCAGAAAAAACACCATCACCAACAGACCCACCCGCGGCGTCCGCAGCGTATGCACATACTGCGCCCAGTGCGGCCGCCTCTCCACCGCCACGCTGCCCGGCCGCCGGCTCTCCCCCAGAATGCCAAACGCCAGCAAAAAGTTCAGACCGCACAGCGTCGCCGCCAGCCAGCCCGGCCCGCTCAACCCCCACCATTTCAGGCTCAAGCCGCCCAGGACCGGACCAAAAATGAACCCCAGCCCGAAGGCCATGCCGATCAGGCCCATCCGCCGCGAACGCTGTTCCGGCGGCGTAATGTCCGCAATGTACGCCTGCGCCACCGTGATGTTGCCCCCACACGCACCGGCAAACGCACGCGAGGCCGCCAGCAACCAGAGCGCGATCGCCGGATCCGACACCCGGCTCCCCACCGCGAACATCACATAGGAGAGCGCCGCGCCCGCCGTGCTGATCAGCAAAACCGGACGCCGACCCACCCGATCCGACCAACGCCCCCACAACGGCGCACACAAAAACTGCAACGCCGAAAACGACGCAATGATCAGGCCCAGCACAAACCCGTGCGCGCCCCACTCCCGACCGTACAACGGCACCAGGGGCACCACGATGCCAAACCCGACCAGGTCCAAAAACACCGTCAGCCAGATGACACCCAGAGCGGGACGCCTCATACGTTCCACCTCCGGGACCCGGTACGACCCGGCAAAGCCGAAAAGCCCAACATGCCGCGGAATCTAGAGCCCCGCCTCAGGCCGTCAAGTGCCCCCAACCCGTAACCCTCACGACGCACCCCTCTCCGTTTGTGGCACCCGGACCTTCTTCGGGCCGGGGCGCGGCCGGCTGAGCGGACCGGCGCCATCGCCTGCGGAACCGCCTCAACCGCATCCTCCGGTTTGAATGCAGGAAGTTCGTACCGGCTGCTCCGGAAAGGTGAACCTCACCGGGGCGGGAGTTCCCGGCCAGTCCGAAGCTCCAAAACACCGGGGCGCGCCACCTCACGACCGGACACGCAGGCCCAACACATCCCTCATGTCATACAGCCCGGCGGGCCGGCCCTTGATCCATCGCGCCGCGCGCAGGGCCCCGTGCGCGAAGGTCTCACGGCTCGAAGCGCGGTGGACCAGCTCCACCCGCTCGCCCGGCGCGGCAAAGATCACCGTGTGATCCCCCACCACGTCACCCCCGCGCACCGCATGCACACCAATCTCCTCCGGTCGGCGCGGCCCCACCAGCCCCTGCCGACCGTAACGAATGTCCCGATCCCACTGCGCCCGCCGCACCGCTGCCAGGATCTCCGCCAACGTCCGGGCCGTGCCACTGGGGGCATCCTGCTTGTGCCGGTGGTGCATCTCCACAATCTCCACGTCATACCCTGAACCCAGAATCTCCGCCGCGCGTTCCGTCAGCCAAAACAGCAGGTTCACGCCCGTGGAAAAATTCGACGCCCACACAATGGGTATGACCGCGGCGGTCTCGCGGATTTTGCGGCGGCCCTCCTCTTCATGCCCCGTGGTCCCCAACACCACGGGCACGCCCCGGGCCGCACACAAGGTCAGCATTCGCTCCGTGGCGGCGGGCACACTGAAATCCACAAGAACGTCGCCATGCTCCAAGGCAGCCGCCAGGTCGTCCCCCTGATCCACTTCCGCACCAATCGTGACCCCGGGGTGCTGCCCCACGACGTTCAAAATCGCCCGACCCATCCGGCCGCGGGCCCCATGCAAAATGATTCGCACCGTCGCCTCCATAACCGACTTCCTCCCATCCGCGCCCCGAATTACGCAGCGGTACGGGCCGACGTACGCCCGCCACGCCGTGCACGATCTTGCAGGATCCCACAGGCCCGTAGCGTCGCCGCAAGCCGTTCCCGGTTTGCCGGCGCCATGGGCACCAGCGGCAGCCGATATTCCTCCGCCACCATCCCCATCATGGCCAGGGCCGCCTTCACCGGAATCGGATTCGTTTCCAGGAACAGATCCTTGAACAGCGGGTAAAACCGCGCATGCAGCCGCTGCGCCTCGGCCACCCGTCCTTCCAGAAAAGCCCGTACCATGCGCGAAACTTCACGCGGGATCACGTTCGATGCCACGCTGATGACACCCTCGGCACCCACCGCCATGAACGGCAACGTCAACGAATCGTCCCCGCTCAGAATCACGAACCGGCGCCCCAGCGCCGCCCGCAACTGACTGACGCGATCGGGGTTGCCGCCGGCCTCCTTGATCCCCACGATGTTGGGACAGGCCTCCGCCAGACGCCGCACCGTCTCCACGGCAATCTCCACCCCGCATCGGCTCGGAATGTTGTAGAGAATGATGGGCAATCGCGTGGCCTGCGCCACCGCCTTGAAATGCTGGAAAAGCCCCTCCTGGGTGGGCTTGTTGTAGTACGGCGTCACCTGCAGGGAGGCGTCCGCACCCACGGCCTCGGCACGCCGCGTCAGTTCAATGGCTTCCTGTGTGGAGTTTGCCCCGGTTCCGGCCATCACCTTCACCCGCCCGGCCACCTTTTGGACCGTCATCTCCACCACGGCGATGTGCTCGTCGTAATCCAACGTGGCTGATTCTCCCGTGGTCCCCACGGGAACCACACCGTCCACACCGGCCCTGACCTGGAACTCGATCAGCCGGCTCAGCGCTTCAATATCAATCTTGCCGTCCCGAAAGGGTGTCACCAGGGCCGTGTATGTGCCCCGCCAATCCGTTGTCCGTCGCATGGCCCCCAGCATGAACCAGCCCCTCAACACTGCGCCAGTCCAAAGACCGCCACCCCGCCCCCGCGACCTCACCCGCCCACGCCATTTGCGTGACCGGATCCGCGTCCCCTTGTTGTCCCGTCTCTGTGCCCTCGATGTCTCCGCGGTTCCCGGAAAATCCCATCCGCACCTCCGCGTCTCCGCGCTTTCCCCGGGAACTGCACCGTCACCAACGCCCGCCTTCCTGAAGACCTCGGCGATGCAGTCCCTCCCGCCCCCCGGACCATCGGAAAAGGGCGACACGATCCCGCGGCACGGAACAAGGGACACCACACCACCAACCGCGATTTGCCCCATCCAAAACACGCGGTTGCACCTCGATCTCGCCGTCCTCAAAGTCGGTCTGACGGTACCCATCTCGCATGATCGCCGCACGCAACGGTTCCACGGAACACAATCCGTAGCCCTGATGGCGGCCGCCTTCTGCCTCCCCGGATCGTCAGGGCATCCGGGCGCCCTCGCCCGCTGCAGGCTCTTGCGAAACAGCGGCCACGGGTTTGGATCAGGTCCGTTCAGGGGCTGCGCCAATCCGAGAATGTCGATCCCCGCCCTCGCACCCGACTCCGGTGACCCGATTGCCGAAGGCTCTATCCCCCCAGGCTCGCCCCAATCTCACCGCTGATGAGTCAAGCTCCCAATCGTCACGGGCGGGGAGCACTGCCGTGAAGAGGCTCAGGCATGGGAACCTTCCAACCGCACCTGCGGAGGCGTGTCAGAGCGTGGCAGGCGGCCGGGAAAAGGGCTCGGGACGGAAACGGCTCGATCCAACCCGGATCCGAACGCCGCTCTGGCCGGGCGAGCGACAGGGCCCCGACCACTTGATCGCCTGCGCTGGATTCCCCGGCCCAGGCTTGGCGGGGACAAGCGGCCACCCGCGGGTCCTCGACCCCGACCGGGCCGGTCAAAGTACTCCAACAGTGGGCCACGTAACAGAGATGCCCCTCCGCCCGGATGACGTTCACCAGAAGGCGATGGACGCAGAACCCAATCGCCCCGCAACGGTTTTCCGCATCGGCATTGCATCGGAAAACGCCGGGGCAGAAAGGTTGGGAATGCCCGAGGGACCGGCCCATGTTGAAGGCCATGGAGGCACGCAGGGTTGGACTGCCTGAAAAGGGTCGGCGGGAGGCGGGGGCTCCCCTGCCCGGTTCCTCCCCCGCCGACACCTTTGCACCTGCTGAATCCGCGCTGTGGGACGGGCGCCACCCGCCCTCGGCTGTGCAGGTGTCCGGCTCACCAGTACTCGACAGGTCCCGATGGGACGGGGATTGCCTCCGCGTCCGCCCCCGCGGTTTCTTGAAAGGACACCGTCAGCGGCGGCGGTTGATAGCGGGGCAGGAGGTTGCCCTGGTCGTCCAGGAACTGTTGCCGCCAGCGGCAGTAGGCCTCCAGAATCTCTTCGAACTCCTCGCGCTTCCGCAAATGAACGATGCGCCGGTTGAACTCATGGTTGGGCCCGAACCGCCGCGCATACCAGGGCCCAATTTTGCGGAACATCTTGCAGGCTGTTTCCTCTCCAAACACCTCCACCAGCAGATCCAGATGCCGCCGCATCACCCGCACCCGTTCCTCAAACGAGGGCTCGGGTGGCACCTCGGGAAGGGTGGACGGATCCGCCCCGACCAGTTCCAATTGCTTCCGACGGATGTACGCCCACGTGCGCCGGAAGATCCACGGATCATAAAAGGCGCCGCGCCCGATGCTGACACCCGCGCAACCGGTCTGCTGCAGCATCACCCAGGCCGCCTCCGGTGTGGTGACGTCCCCGTTGCCGATCACGGGAATGGTCCGTACCGACTCCACCACTTTCCGAATCCCCTCAAGACTCACCCGGCCGGAAAACCCCTGCTCGCGTGTCCGTCCGTGCACGAACACGGCCGCCACCCCCACGTCCTCCAACGCCCGGGCCAGCTCCGGTGCGGTGATGTTTTGAGCATCCCAGCCAAGGCGCATCTTGGCCGTCACGGGGATGCGCACGGCGTTCACCACGGCCCGCGCCACCGCCACTGCATGGTCAATATCCCTCATCATGGCGCTGCCGGCGCCCACGCGGCACACTTTGCGCACGGGACAGCCCATGTTAATGTCGATGCACGACACCCCCAGCGCCTCCACCTTCCGGGCCGCCGCGGCCATCTCATCCGGGTTTGCCCCGAACAACTGGACGGCCAACGGGCGGTCTTCCGGCCGTGTCTCCACCAGCTTGAGCGCCTTGGGCCGGTTTTCGAGCAACGACCGCGCGTTCACCAGGTCGGTCGTCGCCAATCCCAACCCGCCGATCTCCCGCAAAACCAGTCGGAAAGGCAGGTTGGTATACCCTGCCAGGGGCGACAGACAAAGGTTGGTAGCCAGTTCCAGCGAACCAATCCGCACAAGCCCAACATGCTTCACGGGCCGGTTTGGCTCAAGTCGGCCGGAGGGCCTGCACTCCGGGCGGCCGCCGACCGGCTGCGGTGAATTCACAGAAGGTTGGCCGCAAGCTCCGCCAGCTCGGACCGCTCACCCTTCTGCAGTTCAATGTGGGCGGCGATGGGTTGCTCGCGAAAACGGCTCACGATGTAGTTGAACCCGTTGGACGAAGAGTCCACGTAGGGGTTGTCAATCTGATACGGGTCACCCGTGAAAACGATCTTCGTGCCCGGCCCCACCCGCGTCACAATGGTTTTCACCTCCAGGGGGGTCAGGTTCTGTGCCTCGTCAATGATCATGAACTGGTTGGCAATGCTGCGGCCGCGAATGTAGCTGAGGGCCTCGACCACGATGCTGCCCGACCGCAGCAGGTCCGTGCTGCGCCGCTGGTCCTGGCCCATGTTCAAGTCACTCAGCAGCTCCAGCGCATCGTGGATCGGCTGCATCCAAGGCGCCAGTTTCTCCTCCAACGTACCCGGCAAAAACCCCAGTTCACGTCCCATGGAAACCGTGGGTCGCGCCACGACCACCCGTCGGAACTCCCGGTCCAACACCGTCCGTTTCAACCCGGCCGCCATGGCCAGGAGCGTCTTGCCCGTGCCGGCCTTGCCCATCAGCGTCACCAGCTTGATCCGATCATCCAGCAGCGCATCAAAGGCGAAATGCTGCTCCCGATTCCGTGGTTTGATGCCCCAGACCCCCTCGCGCGTGTCCAGGATCGGGATCAGACGGCTGCCGTTGACGTCCACCCGCGCCAGGGCCGTGCGCTTCGGGTTGGTCTCGTCGATGAGTGTGCAATACTCGTTCGGATACACGGGCTGCCCTTTCGGCACCTCCAACTCGCCGTTGGCCCGAAACCGTGCGATCTCCTGCGGGCTCACCGTGAATTCGATCATTCCCGTGTACAGGTCGGTGATGTACACGCGGTCGCTCTCGTAATCCTCCGCCTCCAGACCGTACGCGTCGGCCTTGACCCGCAGGTTGATGTCCTTCGAGACGAGAATGGTCGGTTGCCGCGGGTTTTCCTTCTTCAACTGCAGGCACAACGCCAGAATCCGGTCGTCCACGGACATCTCGGTGGCCCGGCCGTTCCTGCCGTTGCGGAGAGGTCGGCGCGGGCAGATCACGCGCAACCGGCCGCCATTGGGCAGGGGGACCCCTTCGCTCAGCCGACCCTGGGCGCGCAACCCGTCCAACAGCCGGGATACCGTGCGGGCGTTCTGGCCCAATTCACTGGGCTCGCGTTTGAACCGGTCAATCTCCTCGATCACCTCGATGGGGATGACCACCTGGTTCTCCTGAAATTGCAAGAGCGAGTGCGGATCGTGCAGCAGGACGTTGGTGTCCAGAACGTACGTCTTCACGGTTGCAACGTGGCCAATCGAACCTGTTCCATCCGGCCGTACCAGTCCCGCAAACGCCGACACCGCGCCGGCCACCGGTTCCGGCCCGTGTAAAGATAATTCGCCAGCATCCCCCACAAATCAAAATCCACAAACCGCGGCCGCTCATCCAGCAGCCAGGGACGCCGTTCCAGCATCTGCTCGAACGGCATCAGCCGCTCCACCAGCCGGCGTTCCCATTCCCGACGCTCCCGCCGCCATTGTTCCAGGCATCCCCGGCCAAACCGACGTTCCTTGAACCGGAGAAAGTCCAGCTGCTCAGCCTCCGGCACGAACTCCCGCCAGTGGATGTCGTTCAACCGGAATGTGCATCCCTCCACCTCGCTCTCGATGTAGCGCCACAGGATCGATTGCAGCCCCTCCCACGCCCGGGGGAACAGGCCCAGGTCCAATTTCAAATCCAGGTACTTCGCCAGCACTTGGGACTCCTCCGACACCTCGAACAGCACCGCCCTTCCGTCGCGAATCACGGGCACCTGGTAATACCGGCCGCGCGTCAGGCGCCACACCAGGGACCGGTCATTGCTCGGGATGTTCACCACCCGGAACGGCACCCCGGCAAACTCAAGAATCCGCCGTTGCACCAGGCAAAACGGACTCCACGGAATCTGAATCAGCTCGATCATGACCTTGCGCAATTGCGGCCGCAATCGCGCCCCACTCTAGACCCGACACCCCCGTCCCACAAGACCGCCGCGTCCGGAGAAGGCGTCGGCCCACCGGCCGCTTTTTCAGTTGCACCGTGCCGAGCCGCTCCCCTAGGGTATCCACCGCCGTGCCCGTCCAGGACGCGGCCTGCAAAGCGGCATGCTGCGTGAAGCCTGACGAATCATGAGCGCCACGAAACCTTTGCCACCGGAAACTGTGAACGAACTGGTCCAGGGCCTGAACCGCCTGGCCTACAACCTGTGGTGGACCTGGGACCAGGGGGCACAGGACGTCTTTGCCCAACTGTCACCCCGCGGCTGGCAAAATCTCTTCCATAATGCGGTCGCCATCCTCCGCGAAGTTTCGGATTACGAACTCCGCGTCCGCTTGCAGGATCCGGATTTCGCCGCCCAGGTCCGCCAGGTCCTGGAGGCTTTCGACGCCTACATGAAACCGGCCAGCACCTGGGCGGGTAAGCACGCACCCGAATTCGCCCGCAGGCCGGTGGCCTATTTCTGCGCCGAATTTGGCCTGCATGAGTGTTTGCCCATCGCTGCCGGCGGTCTCGGCGTCCTGGCGGGCGACCACCTCAAGTCGGCCAGCGACCTCGGACTGGGGCTGGTCGGCGTCAGCCTCTTCTATCGCGAAGGCTATTTCCAGCAGGCCATCGACGCCAACAACTGGCAAACCGAGTACTACTCCCTGCTGAATCCGCGCCACCTGCCAATCGAACCGGTGCTCGATCCCAAGGGCGAGCCGATCACCGTCACCGTCCGCATCGCCATGTCCCTGGCACGCGTGCGGGCCTGGCGCGTCAACGTCGGACGGGTCACCCTTTACCTCCTGGACACGGACCTCCCCGAGAACGAAGCCTTCATCAGCGACCTGACCCGGCGCGTGTACGGGGGCGACAGTTCCGTGCGCATCATGCAGGAAATCCTGCTGGGCGTGGGCGGCGTGCGCATGCTGCGCGCCCTCGGCATCGTCCCCTCCGTCTTCCACATGAACGAGGGGCATTCCGCCTTCCTGACCCTGGAACTGCTGCGCGAAAAGCTGGCGGCCGGTCGGACCTTCGAACAAGCCATTCAGGAAACCCGCCAGGAATGCGTGTTCACCACCCACACGCCGGTCGAGGCCGGTCACGACCGTTTCTCCAGGGATCTCCTATGCTATGCGGGGCACCTCTTCCTGGAGGAGCTGCGCCTGGACCCTGACAAACTCATGGCCCTGGGCCGCGTCCACCCGGACAACCCCAACGAACCGTTCTGCATGACCGTCCTGGCCCTCAAGATGTCCCGCGCCGCCAACGCCGTCAGCGAACTCCACGGCCGCGTCACCCGCCACATGTGGCACGCGCTCTATCCGGACGTGCCCGTGGACAAGGTCCCCATCGGCCACATCACCAACGGCGTCCATCTCATGGGCTGGATGAAAGGCACGCTGCGCAGCTACTGGCGGCGCAAACTGGCCGAACATCATCACCACTGGGACGCCTATATCAACTCACCCGAATTCTGGAACCGCATCCTGGATCCCTCGTTCATCTCGGATGAGGAACTCTGGGCCCTCCGGTACAAGCTCCGGCGCGAACTGATCGAGTTCACCCGCCGCCGGCTCCTCCTCCAACAACACCACGTCACCCAGAGCGATTTCATCACCTTCGATCACCTGCTCAACCCGGACGCCCTCACCATCGGCTTCGCCCGCCGGTTCGCCACCTACAAACGCGCTCCGCTGATCTTCCAGCGGTTCGACGACATCGTCCGCCTGGCCAGGGACAAGGCCCGTCCGGTCCAGTTCATCTTCGCCGGCAAGGCCCATCCCCGCGACGACGAGGGTAAACGCTTCATCCAGCACATCATCCACCTCAGCAAATACAGCGAACTGAAGGGGCACCTGGTCTTCATCGAGAATTACGACATCCACGTCGCCCGCCAGATGGTCTCCGGCTGCGACGTGTGGCTCAACACCCCGCGTCGTCCCCTGGAAGCCAGCGGCACCAGCGGCATGAAAGCCCTCTGCCACGGTTGCCTCAACCTGAGCATCATGGACGGTTGGTGGCGCGAAGCCTACGACGGCACCAACGGCTTCGCCATCGGCCCGGATGCCCACCCCGATTCCGTCGAAGAACAGGACCGCGTGGACGCGGAAAACCTCTACCGCGTGCTCTCCGAAGAGGTCATCCCCCTGTTCTACCAGCGCGACGCCCAGGGCATCCCGCGCCAGTGGATCCAGCGCATCCGGCGTTCCATGGCCACCGTGCCCCGGTTCACCACCGATCGCATGGTCAAGGAATACGTCGAACGCTATTACCGCCAGGCCCCGCAGGCCGGTTCCAAACCCTCCTCCAAAGCCGGCACCTGACCCGCGCTCACTCCAGGCGCAACACGCGGAAAAACCGGGGTCCACCGCCCCCGCCGACCGCAATCGTCCAATACCCGGGACGCACGGCCACCCCTTCCGTCACAAGCAACCACTCCCCCAGATCCACTGAACTTTCAACCCGATACCGAACCCCCTGCGCCATCCACCAGCTTAACCGCCACGTGCCACTCGTGTCCCGTGCCAACACTGACCGCGGAATCGCACCCGGATTCGCAAATCCGGCCCACACCGGCAGATGATCCGACGCCGTCCGTGAATCCTCCGGCTGCACCGCACCCGCACCAGCCACATCGGACCGAAACACCCCGCTCTCCACCAGGTTGGTCACCAACCAGCCGCCCACCAGCAGATAGTCAAAACGGTAACGCAACACCGAATCCCGGATCGACCACGTCCGCTCATCCCGGGTGACCGGATTGACCGGCGTCAACACCGTCAGCCCCGGCGGAGATCCCGCCAGAATTCGGACCGCGCCCTGCTCGCCCGCCCGTGGACGCGCCAGATCCTCGTTGCAGTCCCCCGCCAACATCATGGCACGCCCCCGGGACCGTGCCGGCCACGTCGTCGCAAAAAAGTTCGAAATGGCCAGCGCCTCCGCCGCCCTCCGAGCCGCACTGTCCGCATCCCCACCCGCCTTCAGATGCACCACGAACAAATGCATCGGCTCGGCACAGCCCGGCACCCAGATCTCCGCCTCCAACAGCTCCCGGGTGAACACGCCCTCATACCCCCACGGCGACAAGGACGCCCGCCGCAACCATGAGCGCACCCCACCCACGGGCAACCGCGACGCCACCGCCAACCGAAGCGCCCCATCCGTGCGCGTCCCCACCGCCACTGTCGCACCCGGCCACCACGACCTCACCCAGTTGGTCATCTCCGATTCCCTCCCCTCCGGCACCTCTTCAAACCCCACCACCACCGGATCCAACGCCCGCAACACACGCGCCGCAGCCATCAGTTGCGGATGTTCCACACCCCAGTTCGTCACCCCAAAGCCGCTCAGGTTCCACGTCACCGCCCGAACCCTCTCCAACACCGGTTGACCCACCACCCGCACATGGTCCACCCACAATCCGCCCGCCGGATCATACGCAGACCGATCGCCCGCCGCTACGTAAGCCGCCGCCCCTCGACCCCGGGCCGAAGCCTCAAACTCGCTCACAATCCGGATCCCCAGTGACTCCGCCCCCTCAGCCCATGCCGGCAAATCCACCCTGACACACCAAACCCACAAACCAGACCTCAACTCCAACACCGACCCGTCCGTCCATGACCCGGTGCCGGCGCGGAACTGAACCCGCCAATACCGACTGGCACCCTCCTCCGCCCGCACATCCAGCAACAGCGCCACAGGACGCCACCCAAATGGATTCAACTCCAGTTCCAACCCGTGCTGTTTGTTCCCGGTCCCCTGAGCCGGTCCGTTCCTTATCACAAGCGCACTGTTATCCGCCACGGCAGGATCCGAAGACCCCGCACCGGACCCGAAATCACCGGTCATCCCACCCACCAGACGCACCACGCCCCAACCCGAGACCGGTTCCCACCGTCCGGTGGTGGCCCTCCCATCCGGAGGCTCACTGTTGAAACTCCACACCGCCAGGTAAGGCCATACCTCCCCGGCCCAGCCTGTCCAGCCATACGCCCCCAGGACCGCCAGGGCCAGCCGCAGCCAGCACACCCCGGTCCATCCACCGTACCACGAGCCTTTTCTTCGCCCATCCATGCCCGATTCTCGCCCACCCAGCCGCCCAACGCCAACCACAAGTCGGTCCCACACCCCACGATCACCACCGGCTCCCGTGCGTGACCGCTGGCCCGCGCCCCTGCCCCACCTTCGCCCTCGTGCCACCGGGACATCGCCAGCCTTTTCCCGCCCCGCAATTCCCTTGAAACAGGCCTTTCCGCTGCTGCCCTCTCTCCACAGGCCCATTGACATCTTGCGGTCCTCTGGTAGAGTCGCGCTCAATTCTTGCGGAGGTGTCCGGACGCAAGCAAAACTTGATCATCGAACACGAACCGTTGGGATCGTTTTATGGCCAAAGCACCGAAATACGTATACCTGTTCGGAAACGGCAAAGCCGATGGAGACGGCTCCATGAAAGCCCTGCTCGGCGGCAAAGGCGCCAACCTTGCCGAAATGGCGCGCATTGGGTTGCCCGTGCCACCCGGCTTCACCATTACCACCGAGGTCTGCACCTACTACTACGCCCACAAGAAAACCTATCCGAAGGACCTGGAGCCCCAGGTCAAGGCCGGCATGGCCCACATCGAGAAGATCATGGGCACCAAGTTCGGCGACACCAGGGCGTTGCCCCTGCTGGTGAGCGTCCGGTCCGGCGCGCGCGACTCCATGCCCGGCATGATGGACACCATCCTCAACCTGGGCCTCAATGACCAGACCGTCGAGGCGCTCGCCCGCGCCACCAACAACGAACGCTTCGCCTGGGACTGTTACCGCCGGTTCGTCCAGATGTACGGCGACGTCGTCATGGGCGTCCAGAAACGTTCCGGCGATGATCACGAGCCCTTCGAGCAGGTCATCCATCAGCTCAAAAAAGAACGCTACGGCCAGGATATCGACGACACCAAACTGACCGTGGATGACCTGAAAGAGCTGGTCAACCGGTTCAAAGCCCTGATCAAGGAGCGGACCGGTGGCAAGGAGTTCCCCCAGGACCCGTGGAAACAACTCTGGGGCGCCATCGGCGCCGTGTTCGGTTCCTGGATGAACGACCGCGCCATCGTCTACCGCCGCAAATACAACATCCCGCACGACTGGGGCACCGCCGTCAACGTCCAAGCCATGGTGTACGGCAACACCGGAGAACGTTCCGGATCCGGCGTGGCCTTTACCCGCAACCCGGCCAACGGGGAGAAAGAATTCTACGGCGAGTTCCTCATCAACGCCCAGGGCGAGGACGTCGTGGCCGGTATCCGCACGCCGTTGCCCGTGGTGGAGCTCAAGAAGGTGCTGCCCGAGGCGTACAAGGAGCTCGAGCGCATCCGCAACATCCTGGAGAAACACTTCAAGGATGTGCAGGACTTCGAATTCACCATCCAGGACGGCAAGGTCTTCATGCTGCAAACCCGCAACGGCAAGCGTACCGCCCTGGCCGCCCTCAAGTTCTCCATCGACATGGTGAAGGAGAAACTGATCGACTGGAAAACGGCCATCCTGCGCAACCCGGCCGACCAGTTCGATCAACTCCTGGCCCCGGTGTTCGATGCAAAGGCGGAAAAGGCCGCCGAGGTCATCGCCACGGGCCTGCCCGCCGGGCCGGGCGCTGCCTCCGGCCGAATCTACCTGAGCTGGGAACGCGCCGTGGCCGCAGCTCAGAAGGGCGAAAAAGTCCTGTTGGTCCGCAATGAGACCACCCCCGAAGACCTGCGCGGCATGATCGCCGCCGAGGGCATCCTCACCGCCAAGGGCGGCGTCAGCTCGCACGCGGCCCTGGTGGCCCGTCAAATGGGCAAGGTCTGCGTCTGCGGTGCCGGGGCCCTGCAACTCGATTACGAGGCCCGCACCCTGACGGTCAACGGCCGGGTCTTCAAGGAGGGCGACTGGCTCTCCATCAACGGCACCCTCGGCAACGTCTACGCCGGGCAAATCCCCACGGCACCCTCGGAAATCGTGCAGGTGCTCATCCAGAAGACCCTCGATCCCAAGGCCAGCAAAACCTACCAGATGTTCAAGACCCTCATGGACTGGTGCAGCAAGGTCACCCGCCTGGAGGTCCGCACCAATGCCGATACACCGGAGCAGACCGAGAACGCGCTGGCCTTCGGTGCCACCGGCATTGGTCTCTGCCGTACCGAACACATGTTCTTCGAGGGCAACCGCATTGATGCCATGCGGGAAATGATCCTCGCCGAGACCGTCGAGGAGCGGAAAAAGGCCCTGGCCAAGCTGCTGCCCTACCAGAAGCAGGACTTCATCGGCATCTTCAAGGCCCTGCGCGGTTATCCGGCCACCATCCGGTTCCTGGATCCGCCCCTGCACGAGTTCCTCCCCCACGAGGAAGCCGCCCAGGAGGACCTGGCTGCCAAAATGGGCGTGCCGGTGGAGAAGATCCGCCAGCGGGTCAAGGAACTCCACGAGTTCAACCCCATGCTCGGCTTCCGCGGTTGCCGGCTCGGCATCGTGTATCCGGAAATCTCCGAGATGCAGGCCCGCGCCGTCTTCGAGGCCGCTGCCGAGGTCCAGAAACAGGGCATCAAGGTCCGCCCCGAAATCATGATCCCGTTGGTCGGGTTCAAGAAGGAACTCGATCTGCAAGTGGAGGTCGTCCATCGCGTGGCCGCGGAGGTCATGAAAGAAACCGGCGTGAAGATCCAGTACCTCGTCGGCACCATGATCGAGGTGCCGCGCGGCGCCCTGACCGCCGACGAGATCGCGCAGACGGCCCAGTTCTTCAGCTTCGGCACAAACGACCTCACCCAGACCTGCCTGGGCATGAGCCGCGACGACTCGGCCACGTTCCTGCCCACCTACACGGAACTGGAAATCGTCAAACGCAATCCGTTTGCCACGATCGACCAGACCGGCGTGGGCCAGCTCATGCAGATCGCCGTCGAAAAGGGCCGCAAGACCCGGCCCGACATCAAGCTCGGCATCTGCGGTGAGCACGGCGGCGATCCCGATTCGGTCAAGTTCTGCCACCGTATCGGCCTCACCTACGTGAGCTGTTCGCCGTTCCGCGTGCCGGTGGCGCGGCTGGCCGCCGCCCAGGCTGCCCTGGAGGAAGAGCGGGCCGCCAAAGCCGCCGCCAAGGACAAGGCCACGGCCAAATCCAGGAAGTAGGTCAGACTTCGGATCGACTTGATCCGGCCGGTTGCGGGCCCTCCCGCAACCGGCTCTTTTTTGCCTGCAACCGCCACCGACAGGAGCCGGTGGCTTCTCACCAAGGGCACCCCTCCAGCTCAACCAAACCGGTATTCGAAGGGCAACCCGCTCCCCCGGGCATATGGGCTTGCGCCCGGGCCCGGCCCGGCTTGCGCCATCGCCGGTCTTCGGCGCGTCCCGCAGGCGCCGAAGACGGTAAGTCGCCCGGGCCAGCGCACAAGCCACCGGCACCCCGACCACGGGCGTCAACGTCGACCAAGGGGCTGGCCGCAACTTCAACTTCCGGCCCACGGCGCACGGCCGGTTCCGAGGGGCATCAGCCGGCGTTTGCCGAAGCATAAGGCGGCATTCACACTGCCAAACCTCGCTTGGCATGACCGGGACCACGCAACCGAACCCGCAAGGCGCACAAACGCATCAGCAAACGGCCCGGAGGGCAAAGGCCCGGGACGGGCAGCCCGCCCCTCCCCGGTCGCAGGGCACAAAGCCGGAAAGCCGGGGCGCGTAGCACCCGACTCTGAAACACCATGATCCCACGTTCGTACCGTCCCCTCGGATTCCAGACGACGACCGCACCGCATCCATCCGCAAAAAGACGCCCAACCGTGTGCGCCGCAGCAGGCTCCCGTGTCCCTCACCTGCTCAGCAGGCCACCTGTCACAGGCAATAAGAAATCCAAGGACCTCATCAAACCCTCGTTGCCAGGGTCATGGCCAGGGCACTCCCCGCGGCTCCGAAACAACCTGGGGAGGCTGGACCCGGTTCAGGCTTAAGCCTCCTGGCCGGATCCGAGCCGGCACCACCGGGTGCCGATCATGAACCTGCGGGCCGGTCCTGCAGAGCATGCTTTGGAAGTGACTTTGGACTCCGGCTGCGGCAAGGTGCCGGACTCGTGAAAACCAAACGTCCATCGCATGCGCCCATTTCTCGCAGTGGCCGGTTTGTCAGCGGGCCCAGCGAGGCCGTGGCCCGGTTCACCGAGTCGGTCAGCTTCGACCGTCGCCTGTGGGCCCAGGACATTCAGGGTTCCCTGGCCCATGCGGCCATGCTGCACAAGGTGGGCCTGTTGACGCGTGCCGAATACCGGGACATCCGGGCGGGTCTGGAGGCCATTGCCGGGGAGATCCGCTCCGGACACTTCGTCTGGAAACCGGAACTGGAAGACGTGCACATGAACATCGAGGCGGAGCTCACCCGCCGCATACCCGCCGGCGCCAAACTCCACACCGGCCGCTCCCGCAACGACCAGGTGGCCGTGGACCTTCGGCTCTGGGTACGGGACGAAATCGACGGCCTGCTCGAAGACATCCGCACCCTCATGCGCGCCCTGGTCCGGTTGGCCGGGCGCTCCACCGAAATCTGGATTCCCGGATACACCCACCTCCAGCGGGCCCAGCCGGTCTCCGCCGCCCATCACCTGCTGGCCTACGTGGAGATGCTGGAGCGGGATCGGAGCCGGTTCCGCGACTGCCGCCGGCGCCTCAACGAATGCCCGCTGGGCTCGGGTGCGCTGGCCGGATCCACGCTGCCGCTGGACCGGGCCTTTGTCGCCCGCCAACTCGGCTTCGTGGACGAGCGCGGACGCCCCAGAGTGACCCGCAATTCGATGGACGCGGTGAGCGATCGCGATTTCGTGGTGGAATTCTGCGCCCACGCCGCCCTGCTGGCCGTTCATCTCTCCCGGCTGGCCGAGGACCTGATCCTGTGGAACAGCGCCGAGTTCGGTTTCATCCGCATCGGCGACGCGTTCACCACCGGTTCCTCGCTCATGCCGCAGAAGAAAAATCCCGATGTCGCCGAGCTGGTGCGCGGCAAGGCAGGACGCGTGATCGGCAACCTCACCGCCCTGCTGGTCCTGCTCAAGGGCCTGCCCCTGACCTACAATCGCGACCTCCAGGAGGACAAAGAACGGCTGTTCGACACCGCCGACACCGTTCGCGCCTGCACGCGTGTCCTTGCCCAAATGCTGGACGAGGTCGAGTTCCAACCCGACCGCTGCGCCGCGGCGGTGGCCGATCCCAACCTGCTGGCAACCGACCTCGTGGATGCCCTGGTTCGCCGTGGCGTACCCTTCCGCCAGGCCCATCACCTCGTCGGCGCCGCAGTCGCACGCGCCGAACAGCTGGGTTGTCCACTCCCGCAACTGCCCCGGGAGGAATGGAAACGAATCTGGCCGGAATTCGACCCTTCCCTGCTCGAGGTTTTTGACCTGGCCAGGGCCATGGAACGACGCACCCTGCCCGGATCGCCCGGCCCCGGCCAGGTCAACCGCGAACTGAAACTATGGCAACGGCGGTTGGCATGACGAGCCCCAGCACCCCGGAGGGCCCGGACAAAAACCCGCAACCATGGAAGCGCCCCTGCGCCCCCGCAGCCGGGCCAACCACACACACCTCTGCAACACCTCGGCCCGCGCTCCATCAAACCAGCGGTCGCCCCCTGCACTCCCGCAAATGACACCCGCCCACTGGCAACTGCTCCGCGCCACGTCGCGGTCCTTTTACCTGAGCCTGCGGGTGCTGCCCCGACCGGTGCGGGAACCCATCGGGCTGGCGTATCTGCTCGCTCGGACCACCGACACGGTGGCCGACGCGGAACAGCTCCCCGTGAACGATCGCCTCCAACTGCTGGATCGCATGCGGCGCCAGATTGCCGGTCTGGCCGACCCCGGTCCCCTCCCGTTGCCCCGGCCGGCCAACCCCGACGCAGCCCGGCCCGAGGAGAAGCTCCTGCTTCATTGGCCGGCAAGCCTGGCAGCACTGGGACTGTTGCCCCCGGAAGACCAAAACGAGGTCCGAACCGTGCTGCATCACATCCTGAACGGACAGACCTGGGACCTGGCCCGATTCGGCACGCCCGGCCGCAGCCCCCTCGGGCCCATCGCCGTGACCACAGCAGAGGAACTGGATCACTACACCTACTGCGTGGCGGGTAGCGTGGGCGAGTTTTGGAGCCGGGTCTGCCGGAGGCATCTGTTCCCCCGGGAACCCTTGAGGGAACCGGAGTGGCTGGCGCAGGCCGTTCAGTTCGGCAAAGGCTTGCAGCTGGTCAACGTGCTCCGCGATTGTGCGGCCGACCTTCGGCAGGGTCGCTGCTACCTGCCCGCCGTGGAACTCCAAGCCCTGGGACTGCAGCCCCCGGATTTGCTGGATCCCCAATCCTGGCCGCGGGTGAAGCCCTGTTATGAGCACTGGCGGCAGCGTGCCATGGCCTTCCTCGAGGCCGGTTGGGCCTACACCCTGGCCATTCCCGCCCATCAAAAGCGCCTCCGGCTCGCCTGTGCCTGGCCGTTGCTCCTCGGGGTGCGCACCCTTCAGGAACTGGGTCGGGTCAACCCTCTGGACCCCGCACAGCGCGTCAAGATTCCGCGGCGCGAGGTCCGCCGCTGGATATGGCGAAGCCTGGCGGGTTCTGTCCTGCCCCGGGTTTGGGCACGTTTGTTCCACCGGGCCCTCCACACCTCGTAAACCCGTCCCGCCAACCCCAAATAGGTGGATCCCGCGAAAAGATCCGCCGGCCCGTCAAAAAATGCGCGCTTTTTGACAAGGTCGGTGTAGGAGAGGGCTTACGCACGACATAAGTTGGCCGTGTTAATCGTGCGCACAGACTCCGACAAAACCCAGCGTATGACCGACACGGCCGGATCCGGTCGAGCCCCGGAGTCGCGCTCCATTCCGCCGGGAGCCGAGACCGCTTTTGGCGCGCCGCGGGATTTCCTGGATAACCGGTTCGTCTACGTCGTCATCTCGCCGCGTGCCCGGGGATTGTCCGTCGGGATCAACATGAATCCCGACAAACTGTGCAACTTCGACTGCCTGTACTGCGAGGTTAACCGCCACATTCCGCCGCGGGAGACCCGTCTTGACGTCGAGGTTATGGCCGCCGAACTGCACCGGACGCTCGACCTGGTCCGCAGCGGGGCCTTGAAGGACCGGGCAAACTATCGCGGGGTGCCGGCCGAGCTGTTGCAACTTCGGCACGTGGCCCTCAGCGGCGATGGTGAACCCACGCTTTGCCCCAACTTCGCCGAGGCGGTGGAAAAGGTCGTGCACGTGCGCGCCCTGCGGGAGTTCTTCAAGCTGGTTCTCATCACCAACGCCACCGAACTGGATCGCGCCGAGGTCCAGGCCGGTCTGCGCCACTTCACCCGCAGCGACGAGATCTGGGCCAAATTGGATGGTGGCACCCAGGCGTACCTCAACCGGGTCAGCGGGGTGAACGTGCCCCTCGAAAAAATCCTGCACAACATTCTCACGCTCGGCCGGCAGCGCCCCGTCATCATCCAAAGCCTGTTCCCCTCCATCCGGGGTGAGGAACCGCCCGAGGAGGAAATCCTGGCCTACGCCCAACGGCTGAAGGAACTCAGGGAGGCCGGAGCACAAATCGAATTGGTCCAGATCTACTCGGCTACCCGACCGTCGCCCAAGTCAGACTACGGCCATCTACCCCTGCGTTCCCTCTCGCGTATCGCCCAGACCGTGCGGTTGGTGGCCGGCGTCAAGGCCGAGGTCTTCTGATCGACACGGGCCGGCGCGGTCTGCCACCGCGGCTGCCGTCCTGCCGCCCGTACACAGGGCCCTGCCGGTAGCGGCCCGGGGCAGGTCCGCACCTGGAGCCCGCGCCGCGCACGGGAAAGGGACGACCGGGTGCAGTTTTCAGGGCTGGCCTCCGGAGGCGGTTCACAGGCATGCTCGATCCCGCTGGCAATGGACCAAAGGCTCTCTGTCTGGCAAAGCGCAGGAAACCCCGCCGGGGCAGATCACGGCGGCGACCGCGCACCCGCAGTACTCGAACCGGCCAACTCCGGTTCAAGCCCGAACCGATCGGAGGCACAAGCCGAAGCCTCCAAGCCCTCCAAACCGGGGCCGGTGCCCCCGGTTTTACCGACCGCAGCGCCATCACGATGCGGACGGTCGTGGTGGCCGGCACTGGTCCTGGTGCTCGGGGTGGGATTGGCGGTCATCTGGCACTTCGATCCTGCGCGTCATGGGTTCTATCCCCGGTGCACCTTCCACGAGCTGACCGGTTGGCAGTGCCCGGGTTGCGGCGGACTGCGATCGGTTCACGCGCTGCTGCACGGTCGTTGGGCCGAGTCCTGGCATTACAATCCCATTCCCTTGCTGACTCTGCCGCTGATGGCCGGCGCCGCGCTCGTCGCCTGGTGGCGCAGAAAGGGCGGATCGGAATTCCGGTGGGACATCACTCCCGCTCTGGTCTGGACCGCGTTACTGGCGTTGGTGGCGTTCGGCGTGTTGCGAAACCTACGATGACGGGTGCGACGAGTCGGCAGCCCAACCCTCAGCGGAGGCCTCGCCGGAGGCGGACGCGGATCGAATCCAGGAAAGGATCCGGGCTGCCGCGGGGCGCGGGGCGGTACCCAGGACATTGTGATCCGCCCAGGGAATGATCTCGGCACCGCGAAATCCGGGGCAGTGCCGTCGGAGCCAGGCACGCACGTGCCACCACGGGACGATCGGATCCAATCCGCCGGCCAACAGAAAGACCGGCAGCCGGGTTCGTTGCGCCAACGCCCGGTAATCCGTCCGCGCCACCAACTCCAATCGCGTCTGAATCGCCCGCCGATTCTCCGGCGTCCGACGCGCCACAAACTCGGCCACGGTGTTCCGCGTCTCCGGTGCATGGCGGTGTCGCCACTGAGCATAACGGACGTACAGCCCCAGCATCCGGCGATGACACCAGGGTGGGATCCGACTCAGGGCACCGGCCAGGAATCGCGCCCGTCGAGGCCAGGGATGCCGAACAAAACCACCCGCCAGCACCAAACCCTCCACCGGAAAGCCCGGATCCGGAGCCAACTCCTGTCGCGCTGCCCGCACACACAGCTGCTCCAGTACAGCCCATGCGACCAGCGAACCGAACGACTCGGCCAGGAGCCAGAAACGCTGCAGATCAAGGGCCTCGACCGCCTCCAAAACCGCACGACCGTAATCCGGCACATCCCAATGGGTCGCGTCCGGATAGACCAGCTCCACGAACTGCGCCGGAGGAGACACGGCGCGACGGAAACTGGTGACCAGGGTCCAGTCGCCATGGATGCCCGGCAGATACAGCAAGGTGGGCGCCCCTTCGGGCTGATGGCGGCGCACGGTCAACCCTGCGATGTGTAAAACGGTCATGGCCTCTGAAGGGCAGGGTTCCCTGCCCTCCCGGGCCCTGACAAGCCGGGGATGCGGGGCGCTGCGCCCGACAACCGCCAATTACAGGAACTCGCGGGGATCGGTGATCCGTCCGGTCAGCGCGCTGGCCGCCACCGTGGCCGGGCTGGCCAGGTAGACCTCGGACTCCTTATCCCCCATCCGCCCGGGGAAATTGCGGTTGGTGGCGCTGATGCATTTGATGCCGGGCCGGTTGATCCGTCCGAATGTGTCCACCGGACCGCCGAGGCAGGCGGCGCAACTGGCGTTTTCAGTCATTTGCACCCCGGCATTGACCAGCACATCCCAGATGCTTTCGCAGCCCCAAAAGGTGGTCTGCAGCTCGCGCACCACCTCGGGCGTGGCCGGCACGCCGAAGGTGTCAATGACCACCTTGCGTCCCCGCAAAATTCGGGCTGCTTCGACAAAATCGCTGGCCTTGCCCCCGGTACAGGAACCAATGTAAGCGCGGTCGAGCCGGATATGGCCGAGTTCCTTCGCCTTTTTGCGCCGGCCGGGATCGGGATGACAGGCCACCAGAGGCTCCAACCGGGAAAGATCCACCACCAGCTCGTAGATGAACTTCTGGTCCTTGTCCGGCTCCACCGGCTCGTACGTTCGCTTGGTGTTGTTGAGCCGGGTCCGGGCCTCCACGTATTCGGCCGTGCGCGCGTCGAAGGGAAAAATCCCGTTCTTGGCGCCGGCCTCGATCGCCATGTTCGCGATCGTCATGCGATCGTCCATGGACAGGTGGGCCACACCCGGACCGTCAAACTGCATGGCCCGGTAGGTGGCGCCGTCAAAACCAATCTCGCCAATGATGTGAAGAATCACATCCTTGGCCATCACACCCGGTTGGAGCCTGCCCTCCAGGTAGAAATGCATCGTCGGCGGCACCTTCAACAACAGACGGCCGGTGCCCATCACGAAACCGGCGTCGGTGTTGCCAATGCCGGTGGCAAACTCGTTGAAGGCACCCGCCATGCACGTGTGCGAGTCCGTCCCAAACAGGACCTCCCCGGGCCGCGTGTGCCCCTTTTCCGGCAGCGCCGTATGGCAAACGCCGGCATACCGCAGCCCGTACTGCCGGCGCAGCATCCCCTTGACCGGGTCAAACCGCCACACCCCGTTCGGATCGTCAATCACGTCATAGAAATATTCGATCCCCTGCTCCTTCACGAACTCGCGCAGGATGTCCACGTTGCGGTTCGACTTCGAATCGGCGGTGAAAATGTAGTGGTCCGGGATGATCACAATCGCTTTCGGATCCCACACCCGCGCGTTCGGCCCGAACTCCCGCTTGAACACGCCAATGGTGCCCGGGCCGCAAACATCGTGGGTCATCAGAATGTCCGCCTTGACCCAGATGTTCTCGCCCGCTTCCACCCGTGCCCTGCCAGCGGCACGCGCCAACACTTTTTCCGTCAGCGTCATAGTTCTACAAAAATAGCCGGCCCCCTGCGCCCCCGCAACGACCGCGCCGGGGCATCCGCCCAAAAGATGCCCGCACCCCGACCGCAAACCTGAAACATAGGGCTGCCGCTGGAGGACGCCCGCGGTCCGGCGCGCAACTCCACCCGTCGAACCAACGCGTGCGTTCCAACACCGTACCCCCGTGACGACCCCACGACTTGCGGGACAACCCGCACACAGTTCAACAACGGCCCGAACGTCCAACCGCTACCCCCAGGCACTTCCCCCGGACGCGCCCCATGAAACGGACGGCAACGTGACGAAGATCGGCACCGCAAAAAATGGCCGTAAACTCGAGGGCGGAATGAAAAGTGGCGGGAGCGACGGGTCTCGAACCCGCAACCTCTGCCGTGACAGGGCAGCGCTCTAACCAATTGAGCTACGCCCCCGCAACTCGGACACCGCCAACCTAGAGGAACCCACCCGACCTCGTCAAGGCCATGGGATCGTTCCCCGCCGCGGCCCTCGCAAAAAACCGGTTCGGGCGGCAGACGCCAAGGAGGTGGGGGTGGGGAACCCCGCTGAAGAAACGTGCTGCCACCCGAACACTGCCCATTGTACGAAAACAGCCCGCCCTGTCAATCCCCCAACGCCGCAACCTGCGGAGCTCCCCCACAGCAGCCCCTCCCACAACCACAATCACAACAACCAAAGATCCAAAAACCGAAGCCCCATCGACCCCCAGCACCCCGGCCCAAGCAATCCGACAGCATGTCACAAATCTCGCCCCCACCACACCGACCCTTCCCCGGGCAGCCTTGGCGCAAACCGGGCAAAACCCCACCGGCCAGGGCACCCGTCAGCCGCGCAGTGCCCGACCCAACGGCCCCATGCACGCCTTCCCCGCTGCAAAGCCTCTGGCAGGATTGCCTTTGTGAGCGGCGCAGCGGTTCATTATCCTGCCGCTGGCCATGGCAAGGGAAACGGTCTCGGAACAACTGATCCGGCCCTTGGTGCGTACCCTGCAGCCGTACGTGCCGGGGGAACAACCGCGTGTGAAGGGGTTGATCAAGCTCAACACCAACGAAAACCCCTACCCGCCATCCCCGCGCGTCCTGGAAGCCGTGCGTGCCGCCGTGGATGGCCGGCTCCGACTCTACCCCGACCCCACAGCGGAACGGTTGCGGGACAAGTTGGCCCGGCTGCACGGGTGCGACCCGGACCAGATCCTCGTGGGCAACGGAGCCGACGAAGTGTTGCGTCTGGCCGTGCACACATTCGTGGAACCCCTGGCAGCCCAGCGGGGACCGTTGAGCCGGCGCTACCTCGTCCCACCGGCCCCCGCCACGGTCCAGAGCTTCGTCCCCAGTTACTCGTTGTATCCCGTCCTGGCCGCACAACACGGAGCCGCCTTCAACCCGGTGCCCCTGCAGATGGAGTTTGCACTCCCGGAGGCCGGCCAGCTGAAACACCTGAAACAATGGCAACCCCAGGCCGCCTTGACGATCATCACCACGCCCAACGCCCCCAGCGGCCGCGGTTACGCCACACGCGACATCGAGAACATTTGCGCCCGGACCCGGGGGGTGCTGCTCCTGGATGAAACCTACGCGGATTTCGCACCAGAAAACGCCCTCGCGTTGGCGTTGAAACACCCGCACGTGATCGTCTGCCGCAGTTTTTCCAAGGCGTATTCGCTCTGTTTCCTCCGCATCGGATACGCCGTCGGGCCCAAGCCTCTCATCCAGGCCATGCACAAGCTGCGGGACAGTTACAACGTCAACGGCCTGGCACAGGTGGCGGCCGAGGCCACACTGGATGACCTGGCTTATTACCGCGAGAATTTCCGAAAAATCATCGAGACGCGCGAGTGGACCACACGCCAGTTGCAGCAACTCGGCTTCCTGGTCCTGCCCAGCCAGACGAACTTCATCCTGACACGCCCCCCGGGACCACCGGCCGGCGATTGGTACGCGCAGTTCCGTCAAAACAACATCCTGGTCCGCTGGTTCGATACCCCCGAACTCTCCCCCTACCTGCGCATCACCATCGGTACACCGAAGGACATGGAAACGTTGGTGCGGGTGGCGAAACGGTTGCTTCGCTGAAGCATTTGGCTCACTTCTCGTCAACCCCATTCCCAAGCCGGTCTTCCCGGGTCTGCGCCGTTCGATTGACCAGCCGGAGCCGGAGCTCCCGGTGGGCGCGCCTCGGATCATCCGGCCCTTGAGGCCGTTCCTCACCCTCCCGAATCACAACCCCGACGTTCCAAGCCTGGAAACCACCTCCGGACCTGACCCGTTTGCGACCTCGTAAACTGCGGTTAAAGTGGCCCCTGTTGAGCAGTGGCTATGAGCGACCTAGAACCTGCAATGTGGCAGCAGGCCACGGTGATCATCCTGGGTCACGGCACGGAGGAAAATCCACGGTCCGCCGAGGCGGTCCGCTTTCAGGCACGTGAGCTGCAGGCAAAACGGCTTTTTGCCGCGGTGCGCGAGGCGTTCTGGAAACAACAACCGCACTTGCAGTCCGTGCTGGCGGAGGTCGCTTCGCCCCTGGTCTATGTGGTGCCCCTGTTCATGGCCGAAGGTTACTTTGCCGCCCGCATCATTCCGGAGGCCCTGGGACTTCAAGCGCCAGCCCAACCGGGTCGTTCCTGGCCGAAACTGAGGATCGAGCCCGGCCGTGTCCTGGTCTATTGCGCGCCGGTCGGCACTCACCCGCGCCTGGCGGAAGTGGCCCTGGCGCGTGCCGAGGGAATCGTGCGCGCCCATCCGTTCCCCCGGGTTCCACAACCTTCGGAGATCAGTCTCTTCCTCGCAGGACACGGTACCGGGCGCGACGCTCAGTCGCGACGGTCCGTGGAGGATCTCGCCGGGCAAATCCGGGCGCTGGGACGGTATGCGCGGGTGGATGCGGTCTTCCTCGACGAAGAGCCGCGCATCCCGGCCGTTTACGACCTGGCCCCGACACGCCGCATCGTGGTGGTCCCGGCCTTCATCAGCGATGGCCTGCATACCTTGGAAGATATTCCCGTCCTTCTGGGCGAGCCGGCGCGCGTGGTGAAGGAACGACTGGACTCGGGCCGGTTCCCCTGGCGAAACCCCACCGAGCGCAACGGCAAACTGGTCTGGTACACGCCGGCCCTGGGATCCGAACCCGCACTCCAAGAGGTGATCCTCGAGCGCATCCGCGAAGCCGGTCCTTACGTGCCGGCCGATGCCTGGCCCCGGTGACCGGGCCCATCTCAGCGCTGTGCCGGGCCTGCAACCCGGGCCCTTCAGGACGCGGGCAGTATGCTCAGCGTATGCGTGACAGGCACAAAGGCCGCCCGGATCGCCGCCACCAACCGGTCGCGCTCGGCCTCGGTCTGTCGGACGGCCTTTTCCAGGTCGGCCCGCCCCTCCGGACCGTGGAAGATTTGCTTCACCTGGCGCGTCTCGAACGCTTGCTTGGCCGCCACGGCCGCGTCCACCCGCGCAAACGCGGCCGCAAACGGGGTTTCCTCAAACGCCTCGGCCAGATTCACGCCACGGGCCAGTTCCGCCGCGGTGAAGACCTTGCTGGTGTTGCCCCACCGGACCCGGTAGCTGCCAGCGCTCCCGCCCCGAACCACCAACATCAGGCGGTTCAGGTCCTGATGAAAGGGCACCAGCCCGAAGGCCGCCCGTAAACTTGCCGTCTCGTTGCCCGGTTCATCCTCACACGCTGGAAACGCAGGACGCGGCCCCTCCGGAATCACCGCACGCGGCAGGCACGCGGGAAACGCGTACCGATGACTGCGAATGGTAAACGTGCGCCCCACGGCCGACACCAGTTCGTGCCCGGGCGAAACCCGGATGGAATTATCGCGCAAATCCACCATGAAGGTTCCGATGTCCCCGTCCAAACCCATGGCCTTGAGAAATGCGTACGCCATCACTCCATGCCCGGCCCAATCCGGGTGCACGCCGTCCTGACCCGCGATCATGAAGTTGGTCCCGAACCGCTGGCGACCCAGCTCACCCGCCCGCAACATCGGCACAAACACGTCCGCAAAACCCGCGCCCTCCCGCTCCGCCACCTGCAGCGCCAGATTTCGCAACGTACCCAGACTGCGGTTCAGATCCGCCACCGTGCCGGTGGCCGACTTGACCCAGTGCGGCACCTTCCCCACGCAGCCGGGCGATCCCACAATCACCCGGGCCCCATGGGCCTGAAAGGCCCGAACCACCGCACCCAGGTTCTCCACATACGCCCGTCCAATCCGCTCCTCGTAAGGGCGGTATTCGTGGTCGTTCATACCATAACAGGTGGTGGCGAGGGTCGGTCGGAAACGAAGGCAATCATTCGTCATCCGGGCCAAAAAACCCGGGGCCCGTTCACCGCTCCAACCGTACTGCCGCACGGAGACCTGATACTGCGGCACACAAACCGTCAGATAATCCTCGATCAACCGCGAGTACATCCGCTGCTCGGTGATCGAATCGCCGCAAATCGCCACGCGATCGCCGGGTTGCAACCAGAGACGCGTCACCGACGGCGCCGGCAGTGGCACGTACCCGGGAAGGGCCGGTTCCTGAAAAGCCACCTGCGGTGTCCGACAGGCGATCAACCCCAGCGAAAGCCCCAGAACCAAGAAAATCCATTTGGCACGCATGGCAGGACCATTCTCCAACCGCCCCGTCTCCCGGGTCAAGGACGGGATATCCTCGCACACCCCGAGGCCCCGGCGCATCGCCACGGGCAGGGTTGCGTCCCGAAAAGGAAAGCGGGGGACGCCCGTCGGGTGGCGTCCCCCGCGTGCTGCTCACGCCTGCAGGTGGGTTACGGATAAACCAGGCGGTAGAACACGTTGGTCCGGGCCGGATTCGGCGTGATGATCACCCGATTGGTGGCTTCGGACCCGGCCACGGGATACCACTGATCCGACGCCGTGATGCTGACGGAGTTGCTCAACAACCGCCAGCCGATGCGATCAGCCGGCCAGGACAGCTCCAGCCGCCCGTCACTCACGACCGCCATGATGTTGGTGGGCGTGGTGTTCACGCTGGGTTGACCACCCTGCAGCAACCGGATGGTGCCATCCACGGCCAGCATGTTGGTCCACACGTACTGGACCGTGCCGTCCGCGTTCATCTGGGGCAGGTCAATCAGCCCGAAGTTCTCCGCCGCCACGGGTCCGGAAAAGAGCTGGAACACGTCCCCGGTAACGAGGTTGTTGGTGTCCAACTGGGTGACCGTAAGCGTGGCGCCGGGTTGGACCACGATGTTGGTGCAGATCACCCGGTCGCTCTGCGGGCCAAGGGTCCGGCTGATTCGGAGGGTGGTGTTGCCGTACAGCGTCAACGTGCCCTGCACGGTCAGCGCCCCGTGTCCTTCAGGGAACCCGGGCGCCAACGTGCCCGAGAAGTTGATCTGCACGTTGCCGCGCACGGTGCCGTTTCCGCGCAACGTCTGCAGGGCCATGGCGCCCACGTCCAGCAAACCATCGGACCGGCCCGTGACATCCAACACCCCGGGCGCCGCCACCGTAATCACGGGCGACGACCCGATGTCCCCGTTGCTCCCCTCGGGCGACATGGCCAGCGCCAGCACACCGTTGCTCACCGTGGTGTTGCCGGTGTGGTTGTGGAAGGCCGTCAACGTCCATCGGCCGGTACCCACCTTCACAATGCTCACGTTGTCGTACAGGGTCCCGGCAAAAGTGGCGTCGGTGTTCAAGCCGCCCACCACCAAGGTCACCGTCTGACCCGGCGAGCCACCGCCGGCCGAAGCCGCGCGGATGGTGGAAAGCGGGTCCCCGCTCAACTCGCCAAACGGAATGGCCGAGCCGGACGCCGCACGGGAATACATGGTCACATTGTCAACCAGATGCACCCGGGCCCGCGGGAACCCGCTGGCCGTGGCCACGCGGAAGTCCCAGCCCGAAGGGGCACCGTTCACCGAGTTGGTCACCACGTTCAACACGCCCTCGAACCCGGTCCAGTCGCCGCCAATGTCGCCGCGGACGTAATTCACGCCCAGCTCCACAACGCCCTCACCCGTCACGGTGGAGGACCAGGTGAACCGACCCGGCAACTCGAATCGCACCCGGCTGCCAGCCGGCACGTTCACCGGCACACTGAATTCGCCCACAGCTATGGCGCCCGACAGATCGTTCACCGTGGCCCCGGCCAGTTCCACCACGTTACTGCCGGCAACCCGAAGGGTCCCCGTGCCAAACGCCCTGCTGTTGACACTGACGTAGCCGTCAATGGCAGGGCTGGTGGCCGGCGGCACCAGGGTCACGTAAGTGTTGCTCAACAGCGTGCCACCGCTGTAGGTGTTCGGCCCACCCACGGTGCTGATCCGGTTGCTGCTGCCCAGGATCACCAGACCGCCCGTGCCCTCCACAAGATTGGTCAACGTGTAGGGCGCACGGTTCAGCACCAGGAGGCCGGGCGCCTGCAGGGTGATCGGACCCGTGCCGAGCTGGCCGGCGGGATTGACGCCGTCGCCCAGCTCCAATACCCCGCCCGAGACAAGCGTGCGGCCGTATTGGTTCGCATCCGACGTCACCACCAATTTGCCCGGGCCCAACTGGGCCAGGGTACCATCCCCCACCACGGCCACCGCATTGGTCACGTTGTCACTCCGGTGAAAGGCCAGCACGCCCCCGTTGCTCAGCGTGACCTGACCGGCCGTGCCCAGCGTGCCGTTGGTGCTCCCGATGCCCACCTGCAACGTCCCACCGTCCACCGTGGTGGTGCCGGACCAACTGTTGTTGGCCGCCAACGCCACCCGGCCCGGGCCGCGCACGGTCACACTGCCCGAGCCAGTGATAGGAGCTGGATTGGTGAGTACACCATCCCGATGGAACACCAACTCACCCTGAACATTGGCGGGGCCGGAGCCCAGCGAACCGGTTGTACCACCGTCGCCCACTTGCAACCGGGCACCCGCAGCCACCGTGGTGCCGCCCGAATAGGTGTTGTCACCCGTCAACACCAGGGCCCCGGCTTGCAGGCTCAATTGACCGGAGCCGTGAATGGCCGAGGCCACCGTTCGCTCGCCCGGCAGGTTGTACACCAGCGAAGCCGCATTAGTGACGGGGCCGCTGCCCAGAGAGCCGCCCGTCGTCCCGTTGCCCACCTGCACCGTACCGGCCTCGATGCGGGTCGGACCCGTGTAGTCATTGTCCGTGAGCACGGTCAGCGTCCCACTGCCGCGCTTGATGAGCGAGGCCAGCCCGGTGATCTTGCCCGTGCCCTGGAAGGTGTAATTGGCCGCCGCATCCACGATGGCCTGGCCGGGTGAAAGGCTCCCCACGAGGTTCACCTGCGAGTTGTCCGCACCGGTGGCGTCAAACTGGACCGTGTCACCGTTCAGGAACACATCCGGGGCGCCATTGTGGAGCCAGTTGGCCGTGGTGTTGACGTCCCAAGCGTTCCCTGCCAGGCCACCCCTCCAGATCAACTGGGCCGCCTGCCCCGTGATGGTAAGGTCAATCGCCTTCGCAGCGGCGTCGTGCGTCAACGAGGGCACCAGGCGGGAAGGCGGGTAACCGGCCAGCGTAAGATTCCCCACGCCGCCACTCAAAGTGCCACCATAGGTGATCAGGCGGTACGAACCCGGAGGAAGCGCCTCCAACAGATTCACGCTCACCGTGTTGACCCCGGACAAACCCAGGTTGCCGGACACCACCAGCTGATCGCGGGACGCCGCCGCCACATCCAGTCGCAAGGTCGCACCACCGGTGAGGTCCAGGTCCCCGTTCACCGTCAGCGTACCCACGCTTTCACCGGGGCTGATGGTGCTGCCGTTGCCGGCGGTCAGGTGACCGCGAATCTCACCCGACCCGGTGAGGGTCTGGCCGTTGTTGAGGGTGTAACCCGCTGCACTCACGTCCAACACCGCACCGCCAGCCACCGTGATCGGAGTGGAGGTCACCAGGTTCCCGCCAGCGGCAATGGCCAGGGTGCCGGATTCGACCGTGGTCGCTCCGGTCCGATTGTCCACCGCAGCCAGTCGCAACGTGCCCGCACCGTTCTTGACGAGGTTGCCCGGACCCGTGATCGGTGTGGCAAGGGTGAGTGTGGTGCCCGCATCCGGCGCAATCACGCCGCCACCGGCCGCCACCGTCACACCCCGGTTGGCATCGTCAATGGCAAAGGAAGTCGTGGACTGTAACCTGCCACCGTCCAGGGTCAATTGATCCGGCGCAAACGTCGCCGGGGCATTGCCCAGAACCGATTCGCTCTCCAACAACAGGGTTCCGCCCTGGAGGATGGTCCGCCCGGTCCAGGTGTTGGCACCGGTCAAACGCACATTGCCCGGCCCCACAATCCGCAACGGGCCGGTACCTGAAATCACGTTGCCCACGGTGAGCGTCGTGCCGGCGTCGGCGGCCAGAGAACCCCCTGCAGGATCCACCTGGATGCCGCGAGTCGGCTCGCCAAGGGTCTGGTCCTGCACCGCCCTCAAACCACCACCGGCCAGGGTGATGGCATCGGCACGGTAACTGCCCGGCGCAGGACCGAGCGCCGCCTCGTTGCTCACGCTGAGAAATCCGGCGCGCACAATCGTGCGACCCGTATAAGGGTTGGCGCCGCCGGCAGGAGCAAGGAACAACGTGCCGGTACCGCGCTGCTCCACGTTGCCCGGCCCGTCAATCAGGTTCGTCACCACCAGGTCATCACTCCGGCCAAAAGCCAGGGTGGCATAATTGGTAATCACCGGCGTGCGACCCGGTTTGCCACTGGTACCACTCCCAAACTGCAACACGCCGTTGCTCACCACCGTGATGCCGTTGTACTCAATCGTGGGACCGTTCAGAATCCATGTACCGGTGCCCTCCTTGATGATGCCCACACCGTTGGCCACCCCCGGCGCGGCAAAATTGCCGCTGAACGTGGCGTCGGTGTTCAACCCACCCACACGCAAGACAAAAGGTAGCGAGTTGCCCGCGCCTGCCGTGGTGTTGTTCGCAAACAGGGTGGCAATCCCCGGCACGTCCGCCGCCAGTTCACCAATCGCCACCTGGTTGCCGGCCGTGCCGTTGTTGTAAACGTTCACGGTGCTGGTGTTGACCCCGTTCGTGGTGATGTAAACGCGCGCATTGGCCCAACCACCGTTGTTCACAAACTCATCCGTAAACCGCAGATCACCGTTGCCCCGCGGCGACGCTGCCACCACCACACGGCCGGTGAACCCGCTCCAGTTGCCGCCCAGATTATCCCGCACAAAGTCCACGAAAAGATTCATTGTGCCGCCACCGTACACGCTACCGCTGAACGCAGGAAACGCACGGGGCGAAAGGTACAGCGTGCCGGTCTGCCCGGGTTCAATCACCAGGTCATTGGGCAAACCACTAACCGTGGGCGTCGTGCTGGGGTTGCTGCCGGGAATGGCCGCCAGGTAGCTGCGCAGAATCCCGCCCCGGAAAATCACCGGACCGCCGGCCGCACCGCCCAGCGCCGTGCTGTTGACAGGATTGCGCGAATCGTCCCGGGCCGTCGGCCCCAACTGCAACATGCCATTGCTGATGATCGTGCCCCCGCTGAACTGGTTCATCCCCATCAGCGGGCCGTTCGGATCCGGATTCAGCACCAGCGTGCCCGGACCGGCTTTGACGAACGTGTTGGTCGTGACCAGGTTGGCCGTGATGGTGGCCAGCCCCCAGCCGGTCAGAAGATTCGTCATCCCGCCCTGGGCAAGGTTCACCCGCACAATGGCCACCGGCGCGGTGTTGTTGCTCAGCACCAGGGGAGCACCGCCGTTGTCCAGGGACCAGTTGTCCACGGTCGACGGGTCCGGATCCTCAAAGGTGATGTGCCCGATCACCACCGGGTCCACGCCGTTGCGCGGGTCCACCGTAACACCCACGGTGCTCCCACTGGCCGGATCCGCCTGGAACAGCGCCGTCTGATCCGGCCCGTACGCCACAATGCCGTTCACCCAGTTGTTGGGATCGCTCCAGAATCCGGGCAGGGTGCTGTACCACGTACCACTCTGGCCCCACGCACAAAACGCCAGGGCCCCGACAGCAACGCCCGTGACGACCTTGCAGATGTGCAGAGCCGACCGAGAGACCAAACAGATCAACCGATTGGCTGGCTTCATGGCTTTCACTGGTTTCATACCTCCGTTGGCAGGGTTGGCAAGGGTTCGGATCCCGGCCCGGAGACAGGAGGCACACCCGCCCGGCGGTGTACCCGCCCCACGCCGACAGATCGGATCCGAACAAAACCCGGGTTCATACCGCGTCCTACTCTACCCCGAGCCCTCCTCCCTGCACATGGCCAATTCTGGGGATACGCCGCCTGGAACGCGCCGAAGCCGCCCAAGCACGCCCACCGGAAACTACCCGAAGCCTCCCCCGCCTGTAGGCGGTTAAATTCGCGGGCCAAACCTCCGAAAGACCTCAGCCAGCCAGGGGAAATTTCCTTCCCTGCCACCAAGACCCGCGTACCCTACAGACCGGCAATGCATCCGGTGGCCTTTCAGCTCGGACCCTTGACCGTGCACTGGTACGGCGTGCTGGTCGCGTTGGGATTCCTGTTGGGACTCTGGAACGCGGCCCGCCGTGCACCCGCAGCCGGCCTGTCCGGCGAAGCCGTCGCCGACATGGGCCCCTGGCTGATCGTGGGCGCCGTGCTGGGTGCCCGACTCCTCTACGTGCTCACCTACTGGCGGGAACAGTTCGCCCGGGCGCCATGGTGGGAGGTCTTGATGGTCCATCACGGCGGCCTGGTGTTCTACGGCGGCCTTGCCGGAGCCGTCCTGGCCGGCCTGGTGTTCCTCCACCGCCGCAAACTTCCCGTGTGGCGGACCGCCGACGTGTTGGCCCCCGGCATCGCCCTCGGCTACGCCGTGGGGCGTTGGGGGTGCCTCCTGAACGGTTGTTGCTACGGCCGGGTCTGTGACCTCCGATGGGCGGTCCGTTACCCGCCCGACAACCCGCTGGGTCCGCCCACGTTCCCGGTCCACCCTTCCCAGGTCTATGATTCGTTGCTGTCCTTCGGGCTCTACGGCGCACTGGCCTGGCTGTTCCGACGCCGGCGCTTCGACGGCCAGGTCTTCGGCGCCTACCTCATCGGCTACGCACTGACCCGGTCCGTCGTCGAGTGTTTCCGCGGCGATTATCCACCCGAGCACATCCGACTCGGACTCACCCCCGGCCATTGGACCAGTCTCCTGGTGTTCCTGGCCGGCTTCACCGTGCTCTACACCCGCGCCCGCACAGCCGCGCCGCCAGGCCCAAACCGCACAAACTGATCGCGTCCACGGTCTCCAGCCGACTCATGGAAGAATCGCCCACCGTCCCGGTGCTCGTGCTGGCCGGCCCGACCGCCTCGGGCAAAAGCGAACTGGCTTTGCTGTTGGCCGAGCAAATCGACGGCGAAATCGTCTCGGTGGACTCGATGCAGGTTTATCGCGGCATGGATATCGGCACGGCCAAGCCGCCTCCCGCGGACCGCGCCCGGATCCCACACCACCTGATCGACGTCGTCGAACCCACCGAGCCGTTCGATGCCGCCCGATTCGTGCAGTTGGCCCGGTCGGCCCTGGCGGAAATCGCCGCCCGCAACCGGCCGGCTATCCTGTGCGGCGGCACCGGACTATATTTCAAAGCCCTCGCCCTCGGCCTGGGAAGGACGCCGGCACCGGATCCCGCCCTGCGCGCACAACTCGAGGCCACCCCCCTGCCGGAACTGCTCCGTGAACTCGCCGAAAAAGACCCCGTAACCTACGAACGCATCGACCGACGCAACCCACGCCGCGTCATCCGTGCCGTGGAGGTCATCCGCCTGACCGGCCGACCTTTCTCCGCCCAACAAGCTCCCTGGCACCCACAAGCCTGGCCCACAGCATGGCGGGGCCGAATGTTCGCCCTCCGCAGGCATCCCGACGACCTCCGGCGCCGCATCGAACTCCGAGTGGACCACATGTTCCGCGCCGGCCTCGTGGAGGAAACCCGCGCCCTCCTGGAGCGGGGCGTGCCGGAAACCGCCACCGCCCTCCAAGCCCTGGGCTACCGACAGGTGCTGGACCACCTCAAAGGCCGCCGGTCCCTGAACGAAACCATTGCCGAGGTCAAACTCCGAACCCGGCAATTCGCACGCCGCCAAATGACATGGCTCCGACACCAAATGCCCCTGGACTGGATCGAGATCTACCCGGAAACACCAGCCCTATCCGTCGCCCAGACCATTCTGGAACGCTGGCGGGCCGCCGGCGACATTCCCAGACCCCGCTCAACCTGAACTCCGCCCGCACCCACTGGACAGCAACCCCTCCGCCCGTCATATTCAGCGCATGGCACTGACACCTTCCACCATGCTGTTACCGTTGGGCACGCCGGCCCCCGATTTCCGCCTGCCGGACACGGAAGGCCGGCTGGTTTCACTTGCCGATTTCAATGGCGCGCCGGCCTACCTGGTCATGTTCATCTGCAACCATTGCCCCTACGTAAAGCACATCCGCTCCCACCTGGCCACCCTGTGCCGCGAATACCAGTCCAAGGGCGTGGCCATCGTCGGGATCAACGCCAACGACGTGGAACGCTACCCGGAAGACAGCCCGGAACGCATGAAGGAAGAAGTCCGGTCAGCCGGCTACACCTTCCCCTACCTCTTCGACGCCTCCCAGGAGGTCGCCAAAGCCTACCGCGCAGCCTGTACGCCTGACTTCTTCCTGTTCGATCGCGAGCGCAAACTGGTCTACCGCGGTCAATACGACGACAGCCGCCCCGGCAATGGTATCCCGGTCACCGGCCGGGACCTGCGAGCCGCCCTGGACGCCGTGCTGGCCGGCCGTCCCGTCCCCGCCAACCAGAAACCCAGCATCGGCTGCAACATCAAGTGGAAGCCCGGGAACGAGCCCGATTACTTCAAATAACCTCCCCGGGCCGTCGCCCAATGCCCACCCCCAACCCACCAGAGCCGGATAGCCCCGGTGACCTGACCCGGCCCCACGCCGCGGTCCGGTGCCGACACCAAGCGCAACCACCGGACCCCCGTCCGGGCGGCCGGGTCATGGACAGAACCCGACTCTACCACGACGCAGCACGGCACATCCGTGCCAGCACCTCATAAACCACCCCGGCAGCGTCCGGACCACAAGAGTTGATCTCGCCATAAGGCGGCCGGTCCCGATCATAAGCAAACGGCGGGCGCTCGTCCCACTGGCTCTTGGGAATCAAATACCCCAGCTCGTCATTCGCAAGGCCCACAACCAACTTGAGCCGCCCCGGCATCAAACTCCGCAAGGGCGGAGCCTCCACCGGAGCCACCGGAAAATCAGCCCCCTTCGGGCTCTCCACGCCGCCATTCGCAATCTCGGGATACAATTCGCCCGGCACACACGCCAACGTCGCCTCGCCCACGCGAATCAAGGCCACCTCGCTCCGTACATACGGCCACCGGACATACCCCCGGTCCAGCACCCCCAACACGCCCGCCAGCCAGTAACGCCAGTTGGTCACCCGCACCTCCACAGTCTGCGCCCAAACCCCCAGCACAACCCCGCGTTCCTCCGGTTCACGCGCCGACAACAACACCGGCGCCAGCCGCGCTGCCAACTGATACCCCAGCGCGCGTGCCTTCTCATGCGAGGGTTCCCTCCACGCGCGATCCGACCACGGATCCCGCACAGTCACCCCGGGCGACGTCGTCATCAGACCCCCCACCGCCCCGTTCACAAACACATGCACCCCACCCACCGCCGGTAACCGCTCCTGATCCCCCTCCCGCACACCCCGCTCCAGCGCATCCCGCAAAACCCCGCAAAAATCAGCCGTCACATCACGATTGCCCGACCACGGCGTCTCGGGATGATTCCCCCAGTTGATCAGGCTGCCCAGGGTCCGACCCGTCCCCGGCGCCACAAACTGAAGAACCCGCAGATCCGCATCGTACACCTCCGGCGGACGCGTGTCGGCCAGCAACCCCTGCGGCTCACACGGCACATGATGATACACAAGCCCGGCCGGTTCCAAACGCGCCACCGCCTGCCCCAGCGCGTCCACACAAGCCCGTCGCACCTGCTCCAGATACTCCGGATCCACACCGCTCCGCCACGGCACGGGCCCCCACAACCCCATCAAATCCGGTGTGGAATGATTGTGTGTGCTGCAGATCATCACATAATCCAGCCCCCAGGCTTCCGGCAGCCGCCGACGCACCCGCACCACATCGTCATGGAAAAAGCCGATCGCGTCCAACGCCACCAACCCCACCCGCCGCCGCCCGTCGTCCATGACACACGCCAGCGCCCACAAATCATCCTGCACCCGTGCCGCCACCCGGTTCGCACCAAACCCCGCCAGGTAAACCGGCCGGCCCCCTTCCAACTCGGGCGTGATGCGTACCCGGCCAAACCCCACCCGGAACACCCCCGCCTCCCTCTCCGGCGTCAGCTCGAGATCCAGCCGGTACCCCGGAGTTCGATCCCGAAATGCGTACCAACAACGTACCCCGAACAACACCGCCAGCAGCAACAAAGCCAGGACCAATACCCTGGCCATCCGCCGGACCCACGCCTTCACCCGGCCACCCTGCGAGTTTTGTCCCATGGTCAGCCTCACTGGCTCCAAACCGGTCGGCGGCCCCCGACAAGCCTGCGCAGCACCGCCCGCCCGGGACCGCGTCCCGTCCTGTCCCCACGGATCCAGACTCCGGACCCGACTCCACCCGTAACCTTCGCCCGCTCAGGCCCGTGCCTCGCGACCCATCTCAAGCGCCCCCAGGGTTGACCCGCAACGCGCGCCCTTCACCCTTACCGCGCGGGTTCCCGCACCGCCGGGGACGGAGCCGCCCCCCAGACGATCATCCCAAACCGCGATCAACACCGCCCCGCAAGGCGGGCGACTTGGGCCGCTCCCTGTCCCGCCTCAGCGTCCTTGTGTCCCTTCCTTTGACCCGGTTCCCCGGCGGCAGCCCAGCCCTACTCGTAACTCACGCTCCCACCCGATCGCGATGCCAGCCACCGTTGGAAGGCCTCTTCACTCTCCACCACCAACACCCCCTGCGCCATCGCCGCGTGCCCGTTCCCACACAACTGAGCACAAATGATCCGGAACCGCCCCTCCCGCGTCGGTGTGAAATGAGCGGGCACCCGCATCCCCGGAATGGCATCCACGGTCAACCGCATGGACGGTATCTTGAACGAGTGGATCACATCCTTCGAACTCACGTAAACGATCACCGGCTTGCCCACCGGCACGCGCATCTCATTCAGCGACGTCACGTCATCCCTGCCGGCCGGATCCTCCGGGTCGATGCCAAACAGATTGGTCTCACTAACGAAACGCGGATCCTGCCGGCCCAATCGCCCGTCCGCACCCCCATAGCGAAAGTTCCAATTGAACTGCTGCGCCATCACCTGCACCACCGTGGATTCCTCCTCCGGGGGAAATGCCTCGCTCATGTAAGCCCAGATCGGCACTGCCAAAAACACCAGCAGCAACCCCTCCACCGTCGCCACCGCCACCTCGGCATACGTTGAAACATGGCTCCGCGCACCCACCACGTCCGGCCGAGGACTCCGCCGGTGGTGGAACCGCCACAACACGTACACGAAATACACAAGCCAGCCCACAAACAGAATGGCCATCAACCAGTGGACATACCCGATGAAGCGGTCAATGGCCACCCCGTGAGCCGAAGCCACCTCGGGCAATCCCAGCCACTTCGTCATAGCCGTTCCTCCGCTCTCCGACCGTTCTCGGCAAGTTCCTGCCTGGATTCCTGACGCACCGCGTGAACAAAAAAGGCCACCACCCCGCTCAACACCAACGCCACCACCAGCACCAGGGTTACCACGGCCCACGTCAGCCCCTTCGCCGCAGGTGCACCCGGATCGCCATAACAGACCGCGCACGCCCACGCCACACCGGGTGACCCCGCAACCGTACCTCCCGCAAGCAGCCCCTTCCAGATCCGATGCGTCGCCACCCTCATAGGTACGCCGTCCTCTTGAGCTTCTTCAACACGTACCCTCCGTAAAACACCACCAGGCCCCCGGACACCGCACTAACCAGTCCCCAGGCCAGGTCGGATCCGGTGCCCCCCTCACCTGCCGCCCGGGCAAGCAGCGTACCTGCCGTGCCAAAACACAACAGACTCAACGCCGTCACAAATACCACATGCACAACCTTCAGCGACATAACATCAGCCTTTCGCAGGGCCGGCACCCGGGTGCGGGACATCCCCATGGGCCCAAATGCACAAGCCCATCAGCGCCACAAAAAACAACACCGTAAACGCCAACAGGAAATAAACCACGTACCGTTCCTGCAGCAAATGCATCAAATGACCCGCCACCAGAAACGCGTTGACCGCCGCCGCCCCCAAAATCAGGGCCACCCGCCAACCCGAATCCGGCAGGGGCGCATACGCCACCCCCACCATGCACAGCGTCACCGCCGCCACCACCAGGAGCACGGTCCGCCCTCGCGTTACCGCCGCCCTGTACAACTCGCCAGTCTGGGTCGTCTCATTCATGATCTCACGTCAGATAAAGGAGCGGGAACAGGAAGATCCAAACCAGATCCACAAAGTGCCAGAACAGTCCGGCCACCTCCACCCGGTTGGTGAAGTGCGCCGGATCCAGATGCCACAACCGGCTCCCCGGCCCCCACAAGTACGCAAATACCACCAGCCCACCCAGCACGTGCAAACCATGCAGCCCCGTCAGGGTAAAGTAAATCGCCAGAAACGTGTTGTGACGGGGCGCATAGTTCTGCATTCGCTCAATCTGGTCCCGCGGAATCACCATTTCCTCATGCGCCCCGTGAGCCGATCGCCCGTCCAACAATTCCCTTCGATCCGTCACCCAACGTCCCTTCAACACCACCGCCGCTTCCGTCGTACGAGCCTTCACCAGGTGACCATCAGCAATCCGCCCGTCCTTCAGTCGCACCTCGTAATGCGTCCACTTGTCGTGGTATTCGTAGGCCTTGATCCCGAGAAACACCGTGCCGAGCAGCAACGTCAAACCCATGTGCAACTTGAACAGATCAAACCGCCGCGCCCGGCAGGCCGCCCATGCGAGAAACGTGGTCACGGCCGAGGACGCCAGCAACAGCGTGTTCAACGTCCCCAACGGCACGCTCAACCAACCCCGGGGCCATGTGTCCGGGGGCGCCCCCACGCGCAAAAACACATACGCACTGAACAACCCCCCAAACAACATCACCTCCGAAGCCAGAAACAACCACATCCCGAGCTTGGCGTTGTAGACGCCCGTGTCGGGTCGCGGCTCGACCGTGTAGGCAATTTCCATGGCTCGCTTCGATCCCTTTCCCAATCCTCAGGCCGGCGTCGCCGCCCCGGCCGCGCGATTCTGCGGCAGAAAATCAGCATCTCCGGCGGCCACACCGTACTCGTAGGGCCCCCGATAAACCCGGGGAGGTTCCACAAAGTTGCCATGCGGCGGCGGGGTCGGCGTCTGCCACTCCAGCGTGGTCGCCTGCCAGGGATTGTCGCTCCGCACCGGTTCACCCCGCCAGATGCTCACAAACAGGTTGATAATGAACGGAATCTGCGCCAGTCCCAGAGCCACAGCCGCCCACAAAATATAATTGTTCAACCCCAAAATGAAGTCACTCAGCGTTCCCTCAATCCCCGGCCCCATCCGCGTCGAATAACTCAACCCACCATCCGACAGCCGCCGATGCATCCCGGCAAAACCCTGCGCAAACATCGGCAGGAAAACCGCGTTCATGAACAACAACGAACACCAGAAATGCACCCGACCCCAGAACTCGTTCATTTTCCGACCGGTCAGCTTCGGAAACCAGTGATAAATGCCGGCAAACAGGGCAAAGATCGTCCCCGGCGCCACCACGTAGTGAAAGTGCCCGATCACATAATACGTGTCATGCAGTTGAATGTCACTGGCCGCAAAACCAAGGGGCAACCCCGTCAGCCCGCCAATGCCAAACATCGGCAGAAAGGCCAGCGCAAACAGCATCGGCGTATGCACCCGGATGCTCCCGCCCCACAAGGACATCAACAGACACGTCAGCAGAATCACTGACGGAATCGAAATGATGATGGTCGTCGTCTGAAAGAAGGTCGAAATCCTCGTCCCCATCCCGGTCAGGTACATGTGATGCGCCCAGACAATGAATGAAAGGAAACTCAGCGTCAGCACCGCGTACACCATCGTGCGATAACCCCACAGCGGTTTCCGGATGTTGTTGGCGATCACCTCCGCCACGATCCCCATCGCCGGCAGAATCAGCACGTACACCTCCGGGTGGGCCAGAAACCAGAACAGATGCTGCCACAACAACGGGCTCCCGCCACCGCTGATGTTTGCCGTCGCACCACCCACGGCCAGGCCCGTGGGCAGGAAGAAACTCGTGCCCGCCACCTTGTCCATCAACTGCATGATCCCCGCGGCCTCCAACGGCGGGAAGGCCAGCAACAACAGGAACGACGCCGCCAACTGCGCCCACACAAAAAACGGCAACCGCATCCACGTCAGGCCCGGCGCCCGCAACTGCACAATCGTCGTAATGATGTTCACCGAACCCAACAGGGACGAGGTGATGAGGAGCACCATCCCGATCAACCAGAACGTCTGCCCGTCGGTGGGAATCACCGTCGCCAACGGCGAATACGAGGTCCAACCCGCCTGCGCCGCCCCGCCCGGGATGAGGAAACTCGCCAGCATCACCACCCCGCCCAGGAAATACAGCTGGTAACTCAGCATGTTCAGCCGCGGAAAGGCCATGTCATTGGCCCCGATCATCAACGGCACCAGGTAATTGCCAAACGCACCCACCGCCAGCGGCACGATCGCCAGAAACACCATGATGGTCCCGTGCATGGCCCCGAACATGTTGTACAAGTCCGGCGACATCACCCCGCGGCTGGCCGGGCTGCCCAGCACCTTCTCCAAAAACCACCCCACGACCGGCACCGGTTCACCCGGATGCGCAATCTGCCAGCGCATCACCAGGATCAAAAAGAATCCCAGGAGCAAAAAGCACAGTGCCGTCAGCCCGTACTGAATGCCAATCACCTTGTGATCGGTGGAAAAAACGTACTTTCGCCAGAATCCCAGCTCGTGGTCATGCACCGCACCCCCCACGCCGGGGACCGTCACGGTCTTGGATGTCGCCTGTACCATGGCTCCCTTCCTCGCTTCCCTGCTCTACCGCACCTTGTCGATCGTCAAAAACACCAGCAACAACGGCAGATACACAATGGACGCCAAAAACAGCCTGCGGGCCGATCCCGGGGATCGCTCCCGGGCAAAACAAATCGCCGTGACCAGGTAGGCCAGACCCAGTACCGCCGCCACCCCTGCATACATCGAACCCACCACACCCTGCCACCACGGCAACAGGGACACGGGCACCAGCAGGCTCGTCCACAACACCGCCTGGCGCCCCGTCCGACGCCCGTCCGGATCCACCTGGGGTAACATCCGAAACCCGGCCTGCGCGTACTCATCCCGATACAGCCAGGCAATCCCGTAAAAATGCGGCATCTGCCAACAGGCCACGATGCCAAACAACGACCACGCCTCCGCCGGGACCGAACCGGCCGCCGCCGCCCACCCCACCACGGGCGGTAACGCCCCGGGAACTGCGCCCACCCAGGTGTTCCAGCAGGTCACCCGTTTCAACGGCGTGTACAAACCCAGGTATGCCGCCAGGGTCACGGCCCCCAAAACCGCTGCCAACCCGTGCGCCCCCACACCCAAAACGCCCAGACCCGCCACCACCATCCCGGTCCCCGCCCATAAAGCCGTGACGGGCTGCATCTGCCCGGCCGGCAACGGCCGGTGCCGGGTCCGCGGCATCAGAGCGTCCGCGTCCCGTTCCATCCACTCGTTCAACGCGGCCCCGCCCCCGGCCAGCAACGCCATCCCCACCAGAGTCGCCACCAGCCGCACGCCATCCACCGGCCCGGAAAGACCGAGGTAAAACCCCACCAACGTCGTCAACAGGACCAACGACGTCAGCCGGGCCTTCACCAGCTCCGCCCAACAATACCACCAACCCGACCGCTCTCGCCCCACGGCACGCGCCAGGGCCGATTCGGCAGTCTTGACTGGATACCCGGATTGCATTGCACCCCTCACGAAACCGTCGCCGGCGCCACCGCCACGGTCTCCAGTGCCGACTCCCTCCCTTGCACGCGCGCTCCAAAGGCCGCCACGCTCAACAATGCACCCGTCACAAACGTCAGCGCCCCCGTCACCACGTGCAACGTGGCCACATCCGCCGCCTTGTCCGACCAAACCGTCCAAGCGCCCAACCCAAACTGAACACACACCAGGAGCAACCAGAACCCGGCAACACGCCGCACCATATGACCCCGCGGCAAACAACGTCGCGTCCGCCACCACGCCGCCGCAATCGCCCCGGTCACCACCAGCGCCATCACCCGATGCGCCATGTGCACATGAATGTGGGTGGCGGTGATGTCATTATAGGCACGCGTAACAATCCGCTCCCGATTGTACCGGGCAACAGATTCCGCATCCGTGGCCGGCCACAGCCGCCCGTACGCCAGCGGAAAATCCGGCACCGCCAGGCCGGCATGTTCATGACGCATGGTTGCACCCAAAATCAGTTGCACCAAAATCAGCACGCTTGCCGCCACGTACCACGGCCGAAGCTGTCGGAGCATTGCCACCCCGCCCCCTTCCTCAAAACGCTTCCACCAGGGCGACGTGAAAAGGGCCAACGCAGCCATCAGAATCAAGAACAATTGGGCAAGCGTCGCGTGCACGATCCCAATCTCATCTTTCAGCCAAACCACCCGCAGACCGCCCAAAATCCCCTGCAACACCACCAACCCCACGGCCAGCAGCGACAATCTCCGCAACCGCCGGGATTGCGGCGCCCCTTGAGGCCAGAACCGACCCGCCACCACCGCCGCAAGGCCCGCCCCGGCCAGTACCACCGCATCCTGCCACCGCCCCGGCGCCAACCCAAGAACCGCAACCCCGAGCCCCACCAGCACCCAGCCGCCCCGCACCAGCCACGGACGCGCCGCCGCCCCGTGCATCCACACCGCCAGGATCAATGTCAGCAGCCCCACCCACGCGCCCAGCAACCGATGCGTATGCTCGTAAAAAATGCCCCCGATCCAGGCCGACACCGGGAAAAAAAACATGTTGTACCCGTACGTGTTCGGCCAGTCGGGAACTGCAAGGCCGGCCCCGTGACTGGTCACCAACCCGCCCGCCCCGATCAACACCAGCACGAAACCGGCCGTCAGGACCGCAAAACGGTGCAGCGCTCGATTTGAACCACTCGACACTTCCACGCTCCCACAAAGGGCCGCCGCATCCACACCCGACCCGACCCCGGCGCGGCCGCCTCTCTTGCCCCTTACTTCACCTCAAACACAAAGTCCACGTTCACCACACCGTCGGTCACCTCAATCTCCTTCTTCAAGGTGCCGAGCTTCCGGTGCGATGCTTCCAGCGTGTACTTGCCCGGAGGAACATCCCGGATCACGTACGTGCCGTCTTCGCCGCTCAGGGCAAACCACGGATGATCTTCCACGCAAACATAGGCAAACATCCACGGATGCACGTCGCACTTGAACCGCACGAACTTCTCGGGAGCATCAAATGAAAACTCCAGATCCGGACCGCCGGGAAGCTGCGCTAAATTTCGCACCTTGTTCCCCGCTGCCGTTGGCGTGACATGTACGTTGTGCAGCAGCGGATCCGAGTTCTTCACCAACAAGGTCTGCTTGGTCTGTATGGCCAGCACATAGGGCACATACTGGCAACCCTTCTGATCCAGCACCGCCGGTTTGGCACTGGCGCCCGTGCTCTTCCCGGTGATCCCGGCCAGGGTCACGAATACGTCCGCAAGCCCCCCGTCCGGCGCCACGCGGTGCATCGGAATTTGGAAGGCTTCCTTGACCAGCTTGCTGCAGTTGGGATCGGCCGACAGGTCCTTGACCACCGGATTCGGCGGTGGCGATCCTTTCAACGTAATTTTGCCCCGAATTTCCCCAGCCCCTGCGGAGGTGGCAACAGCCACCACCGCTGCCATCCAAAGCCCAATGTTCGCTTTCATGGTACCCTTTGACCCAATAATCGTGCCCAGTAACCCGTTTGCGCCCCAAATCTATGCACGCCCGGCCCCGGGTCAAGCCCACCCCGTTCACCCACCCCCACCATCCGGGAGCGGTTCGCCGGGTCCCGGCTCATCCAGACCCGCGGCCGCGCCGCCCTGAGCAGCGACCCAGCCCCCTATCAAGCCCAAATTCGCCAACCCGCCCGCCATGTCCCGGGTTGAGCCCGCGAAAACCCATTGACCCCAGAACTCGCCAGTGCCCAAATGTCGCCATGTCAAACGTGCCTGGGGATTTGCGTTACACAAAAACCCACGAATGGGTTCGACTTGCCAACGGAATCGCCACCGTGGGAATCACCGACCATGCCCAAAAGGAGCTCACCGACATCGTGTTCGTGGAACTGCCTTCCGTGGGACGGGAGGTCCAGGCCGGCGAAGCCTGCGGCGTGGTCGAATCAGTCAAAACCGCCAGCGATTTCTACAGCCCCCTCACCGGCCGCGTGACCGAGGTCAATCAAGCCCTGGTAAACAACCCCGGCTGGATCAACACCGACCCCTACGGCCAGGGCTGGCTCTTCAAGCTGGTCACCGGCCGTCCCGAGGAATGGGACCAGCTCCTCACCCCCGAGCAATACCGCGCCCAGCTGGGCGAAACCTGATCCGGCCGCCGACCAGCCCGTGGCCGATTTGCACCGCCTGCCCGGCCCGGCTACTCTCCCGCCGTGCAACCTCAAAGGGTGCGACTGTTCGTAAAACCCTGGTGTCCCTGGTGCCAACGGGCCGAAGCCTGGCTCCAAACCCGGGGCATCACCTACGAACGACTCGACGTGACGCGGAACCACCAGGCCTGGCAGGAAATGGTCCAGCTCTCCGGCCAAACCCTCGCGCCAGTCCTCGAAGTGGACGGCGCGGTCCTGGCCGATTTCGGCCCTGAAGAACTCGCCAGGTTCTGGGAAGAAAAGGTCACCCGGAAGCCCCGGTAGGCGTATCGGATCCCATGGCCATCAAAATCCATCCACCACCAGCAGGCTGCGGTACCGGCACCACAGCATCCGCACCCCGCCTGCCCGCCTGGTTGCGCAGACCCCTGCCCACCACCCCCGTCTTCGCCCAGACCCGCAACCTCCTCCAGGAACTCCGCCTCCACACCGTCTGTGAAAGCGCCCGCTGCCCCAACCACTGGGAATGCTGGAGCCGCGGTACCGCAACCTTCATGATTGGCGGAGACCGCTGCACCCGCGCCTGCCGATTCTGCGCTGTCACCACCGCCAAGCCACTTCCACTGGACCCCGATGAACCCCGGCGCGTAGCCGAGGCCACACGCCACCTCGGATTGCGCCACGTCGTCATCACCGCCGTGGCCCGCGACGACCTGCCCGACGGCGGCGCCGACCATTTCCGTCGCACCATCGAAGCCGTCCGCGAGCTCAACCCCGGCGTTGTGATCGAAGTCCTCACCCCGGACTTCAACGGCCGGGCCGAACACATCGCCACCGTCCTGTCCGCCCGGCCCGAGATCTTCAATCACAACCTGGAAACCGTCCGCCGTTTGACGCCCCAGGTCCGCCACCGCGCCACCTACGACCGCTCGCTCCAGGTCCTCCTATGGGCCCGGCAAATCGGCGGGGACAGGGTCTGGACCAAGTCCGGCCTCATGCTCGGCCTGGGCGAGACCCCGGACGAGGTCCTCACCGCCCTCCAAGACCTCCGCCAGGTCGGTTGCGAAATCGTCACCCTGGGGCAGTACCTCCGGCCCACCCCCGCCCACTTGCCCGTGGTGGAATTCATTACCCCCGAACAATTCGACTGGTACGGCCAACAGGCCCGCGCCATGGGCTTCCGTCACGTCGCCAGTGCCCCCATGGTCCGAAGCTCCTACCACGCCGACGATTTCCAAATCGAACCGCGCGAAACAGAGCCGGACCGACATTGACCGCCCCCGTCTGCAGTGCCCCGCCCGGCCCCACACCCCTCAGCAACCGGGGATGCGCGAACTCAAGCCGAAACCCGCATCACTCAAACCCGGACCGGATGCGACCCCGCCACCGGCCACGGGCCCCACGCCCGACCCCGCATCCCATCCCGCAGCAAATACCACAAAAACAGCGTGTTGTACTTCAAATACCGCGGGCCCAACCGGCGCGGCTCGGTCGCCATCCGGTACAACCACGTCAGCCCCGCCCGCTGCATCCATGCCGGTGCGTCCGGTTTCAACCCGGCATTCGCCTCAAACGCAAACCCCACCACCAACACCACCCCGCGTCGCAGCCGCTCCTTGTACCGGGCCGCCCACCGCTGTTGCTTCGGCGCACCAAAGCAAATCCACAAAAAATCCGGACCCAGCCGGTTGATCTCCGACAACACCCGGGCCTCGTCCGCCGGGTCCAGCGACCCGTCCTCCAAACACCGCCCGTGGTAGCCACCCACAAACCGCAGACCCGGATTCGCAGCCGTGAACCTCCGCCGCAAACGCTCGGCGCACTCCTCACTCCCACCCACCAGATAATGCGTACTGCCCGCCGGCGCGCGCTCCAAAAAGTATCGCATGAACGCCGGCCCATAAACCCGATCCCGCAAACCCGCCCCCGCCCAATTCATGCACCACGTCAGCGGCGTGCTGTCAGACACCAGACAATCAAAAGTCCCCATCACACGCCGAAAAGCCGGATCGTGCCGGATCATCGTCACGATCTGCGTGTTGGAAAACGCAACCGTGGTCGGCCGCGACCAACCCGCCCATTCCACGCACCGCCTCGTCAGATCAGCATACGTCGTCACCAACAGCGGTGCCCCCAGGACATGCACGTAACGAGGTTGCTCAGACCCTGCCTTCATCGCCACGTCCCTCTCCCGGGCTCACTGTCCCGGCCTCCGAAGCCTCCCGGGCCGCGACGGCGGCAGCCTCCCCGGACTCCGCCGCGGACACCCCCGGCTGGCCCGCCGGTTCGCTGTCCCCCCCACGGAGGACGGTCCCCGGCCCGGCTTCCACCGCCACCACCGCCGGCCGCACCAGCCGCCCCTGAAACATGATCCCCGTGGCCAGGGTCTCGCGCACCACCGCACCCTCCGGAGGCGTCTGCCCATCCGGCGTCTGATGCCGATCCGGCTGAAAAGCCTCGCCCGGCGCCACTTCAAACGGCACCACCCCCAACCGCCGGGCCGCATCCCGACAGTGGTTCTGAAACTGCGTCAACTGCTCGATCAACCGCGGTTGCCCCGACCGCAGCCCCGCCGTATACAACGCAAACACGTGGTCCAAAATCCACACCAACACCTGCAGCCACTCCCCCTCGGCCCGACGCAGCTTCTCCACCTCCAACCGCAGCGTGGCCTTTTCCGCGTCATTCGCCCGCTGCAAAAAAGCCGTGAACTCCCGCACCTCGGCAGCCATCCGCTCCGCAATCTCCCTCGCCTGCGCCGCCGTCCGGGCCGTCTGATCATGAATGGCCTGCCAGTTGTCCGTCGCCTCTGCAATCCGCCGGGCAACCGTCTCCGCATGCCGCGCATGACTCAGCCCCTCGGCCAGCGTCGCCGCCTCGAGCCGTCGACAAGCCGCCCGATACTCCAGCCAAAACGGCAACACCCCCAGCACCGCCCCCGCCACCAAACAAATCGTGCTTCCCCAGATCACCGCCGCCCCCATGGGCGGCCGGGACTGCACAATCCAAAACACGGCGGCAGCCAATAACAGGGCATCCCCCACCAGAAACGGCCACACACGAACCCGAGGCACTTCCGATGAATCCATGCCGCGCAGTCTGCCGGGCCACGCCCACCGTTTCAAGGTCCCAACCGCAGCCACCCCGGGCACCCAGGCCGGGCCCTCGCCCGGCTCCCGACACGCCCCGCCCGACCCTCAAGGTCGTGGCCGGGCCGTGCCCAACTCCACATACTGCGGCAACTCCCGCAACTCCAACACCAGCGTGTCGCCAGAGCCGGCGACCCGTTCCACACGACCATCTCCACGGACCACCCGCCACCCGTCCGCCGGCACCGGACCATCCACATTCAGCCGCACCTCGTGCGGCTCCTCCAGAGTCCACGCAGCCAGCTTCACCCGACCCCGCCCGTCCCTCAGCACCAGGACCCAGTCCGACTCCCGCCCCACCGAATGCCGCCGCTCCACGGAGTAGCCCGCCAACTCCCGCGCCAGCGTCCGCATCGCATGATAGGCGGGCTTCGGTTTCAAATCCGCGTCCACCACCCCGAAATTGTGTTCGCGCTCCTGCGGGTCCCGCCCGTCATTCTTCCAATCGTACCAGATCGAAAGCGGCACCCCCACAAACAGATGGAACAACTGCTGCCGCACCAAATACGCCGCCTGGGTCTCAAGGGACACATCCTTGCCATCCGTGGACCACCCCCACTCGCTGCTCACAATCGGCACCCGCCCGGCCCGGTCCGCCGGCGCATGACGGTCCACCTGCTCCCGCAACCGTTGGTAATCCACCGCGGCCGTCTCCGGCGGGCGCCGAAAGCGATACGGATGCACACTCACACCATCCAGACCCCCCAGAATCCCCGATGCCAAAAACCGCTCCATGAACGGGGGGTCAAACCCCGAAATGCCCGGCGCAATGATCACCGCGCGCGGATCCGCCCGCCGCACCGACTCCACCGTCGCCCGGGCCAGACGCACGTACTCCTCCACGTTCGGACGAGGCCGCCAGAAAAAGATGTTCGGCTCGTTCCAAATCTCCCACACCACGCCGCGACCGGCATAACGCGCCGCCGCCGCACCCGCCCAGCGTGCAAAGGCCTCCACACTCTCCGGCTTCCGCGGCGAAGCCGTGGTCTCCTCCGGCCGGCCCGTGATCGGATTCGTCGTCTGGACCATGTCCTCATACAGCCGGTTCGAATAATCCAGGATGTACAAAGCACGCAGTCCCCGCTTCTCCAGATTCCGCGTCAACTCATCATAGCCGCTCCAGTCGTACTCGCCCCGCCGCCGTTCAATGGCTTCCCACGTAAAGTCCATCCGCACCCAACGGAACCCGGCCGCCGCAATCATATCCAGATCAGCCTCGTGACCCGTGACAAAATGAATGTTCACCCCGATGCCTTCAGGGATGCGCAGCGGCGGCAACTGCGAAAAAGCCGGATCAATCAGGGCCAACAGAATCACCCCTCGCAGCAACCTTGCCTTCATACCCGCCACGGAACGCCCGCAACCAACACCTGTCAAGAAGATGGTCCCGCCACGGACCCGTCAGCCACCGGAACGTACCGCACCGCCGGCTGCCGCCACCGGTTCCCAGGCATCCCACGCCACTCGCAAAATCAGGGCCACCACCACCGCCAGAAAGACCGGCCGGATGAACCGTGCCCCACGCGCCGCAGCCATCCGCGCCCCCAATCGCGCCCCGCACGCCTGGGCCACACCCATCGCCAAACCCAACCCGCCATGCATCGCTCCCGCACCCGCAAACACCATCAACGCACCCGCGTTGCTGGCAAAATTCATCAACTTGGTGCGCGCTGTCGCCCCCGGCAGGTCCATCCCGCCCCGGCTCACCAGCACCGCCGCCCAAAATGTGCCCGTGCCGGGCCCGAAAAAACCATCGTAAAAACCCAGCACCACCCCGGCCAACAGATCGAACCCCCACGAAACCCGGCACTGCCCGCACGCCCGATCGCCAAACCGCGGCCGCAACGCCGCCCACAACGTCACCAGCAACAACATCAACGGAATGAGCCGGCGCAACAAACCCGCATCCACGGCCTGCACCGCTGCCGCGCCCACGCCCGACGCAGCCCACGCAGCCAGCATCCCCACCACGCAATCCCCCGGCTCCACCAAACCGGCCCGGGTGTACTGCCACGCCGCCGTGCCGGAACCCAGCACGGCTTGAAGCTTGTTCGTGCCCAGCGCCTCATGGGGCGGCAACCCCGCTGCCAGCAGGGCCGGCACCGTCAAAAGTCCACCCCCACCCGCAATCGCATCCACCCAGCCGGCAGCACCCGCCGCCAACACGCACATCGCCCATGCCCACGGCTCCATTGCGCCTGAAAAGTTAATGAGTCCACCGCCCCTGACGCCAGTGCCGGATCCTCTCTCACCCACAGCCCCGGCAACGGCCCGCCCCATGGCACCTGGACTTCCGCCCCTGGCCGACGCGGTGGACCTGCCAGACAACCCCGGGGCATGAAACGCCGGCCCAGCTCCCCATCGCCCGCAGCTGATTCCATCTCCCAGCCCGCCCGCTTTGCTCAAGCCACCGCCACCACTGCCTGCACGCTTCACCCACACCCACACCGCCTCCCCATCGGGTGGCACCGCAAGAGTGGAAATCAACCGGGCCCATCAAAAGACGCCCATTCCCGGCCAAAGAAGGTAGAGCCAACCCCCACGACCGCCGCAACATTCAGACGCATGACAGGGAGAGGTCACCCCGGAATGCTGTTGACCTGTGCATGCCTGGTCCTGGCACAGGGGTTCTGCCGCGCAACCGCCCAAAACATCCCCGACAGCGACTGCCTGGTTTGCCATTCCGACCGCACCTTGACCAAAACCAACGACGCCGGGCGCGAAATCTCGTTGTTTGTGGATGAGGCCCAGCTCCGTAACTCGGTCCATAAAACCAACACCTGCAGCAGCTGCCACACCGACATCACCCCGAAACACCCGGACGATGAAGTACCCGCCGCACGGGTGGACTGCGGACGATGCCACGCCGAGCAGACCCGCTCATACGGAGCCAGCGTTCATGGGCAGGCCCTCGCCGCCGGCCGGGCCGATGCTGCCACCTGCCAGGATTGTCACGGCACCCATGACGTGCTCCCACCCACCTCCGCCCAATCGCCGCTCCACTTCTCCCGTCAGGCTGACACCTGCGGCCAATGCCATCCCGGGGAGGCCGCCGACGTCGCCGCCAGCGTCCATGGACAGGCCGCCGCACGCGGCGTGCGCGACGCCCCCACCTGCACCGACTGCCATTCCGAACACCGCATCGAAGCCCTCAGCACGGGCCAACCCCGCCGTATCGCCGAAAAGGTCTGCAGCCGATGCCACGCCTCCGAGCGAATCAGCACCAAATACCACCTGCCCCCGGACCGCGTGAAAACCTTCTTCGACAGCTACCACGGCCTCGCCTCCCGATACGGCTCCACCGTCGCCGCCAACTGCGCCAGCTGCCACGGGTGGCACAAGATCCTCCCCTCCACCCACCCCGAGTCCACCATCCATCCGCAACGCCTGGTGGAAACCTGTGGGAAATGCCACCCGGGAGCCACCGAGAACTTCGCCCGCAGCAGGGTGCACGTTGACCTGGCCGCCTCGCCCGCCGACGCAGACCTCGGCACACGCATCAACTGGTGGGTCCGCCGCATCTACCTCACCCTCATCGTACTCGTGATCGGAAGCATGTTCCTGCACAACATCCTGCTCTTCCTCAAAAAGATCGCAGCCCGCCTCCGCCGCGCGGACCGCCCCATCCTGCGAATGGACCGCTCCCAACGCTGGCAACACGGTCTCCTGGCCCTCACCTTCATCGTCCTCGCCGTCACCGGCTTCGCACTCAAATTCCCGGATTCCTGGATTGCCTGGATGCTCGGCTCCAGCGAACCGCTCCGCCGATGGGCGCACCGAATCGCCGGCCTCTTGCTGCTGGTCCTGGGTGCCTATCACCTCCTCTACATCCTCACCCGTCCGGAAGGACGACGCCTCATCCGGGACCTCTGGCCCACCCGCCGGGACCTGCGCGACCTCCTCGCAGCCGCTGGCTACCTGACCGGCCTGAGCCGGCAAAAGCCCCGGTTCGGCCGCTTCGGCTACGTCGAAAAAATGGAATACTGGGCCGTCGTCTGGGGCACCGTCATCATGGGCATCACCGGACTGATGATCTGGTTCAAAATCCCCGTCACCCAGTGGATCCCCCGATGGGCCGTGGACGTTGCCCTCACCATCCACTACTACGAAGCCGTCCTGGCCTGCCTGGCCATCGTCGTCTGGCATTTCTACCACGTCATCTTCGACCCCGACGTGTACCCCATAAACCCGGCCTGCTGGGACGGCCGCGTCAGCCGACACTGGATGGAAGAAGAACATCCCCTGGACGAATCACTCCGCTCACCCTCCACCCCAACGCCAGACCCGCATCCGAATCCGGTTCCAACCGGCCAACCCAACGCCACCCCACAGCCACCAGCCAGTCCCGACCCGCCAGCCCCCGCTTGAACACCACAACCAACGACCGCACCGCCAAACCCTTTCACCGCTGCCCCGGCTCTCCGGCACAGGCCGCTGCCCCGTTCACCACCACCGCCGACCGCACCTCCCCCTGCAACCGGTCCGATCGGTCCTGAGGCACGGAGGGATGGAACCACAGAGACACAGAGGACACGGAGAACGGCCAAAAGAGAGCGCGCAAAGCATGTCACGAACTCTATGACGGCAGTTGGTGTCCGGCAAAGTGTTCCGCAGCCTCTTGCCCCTGCAACAAGTCGGGTGGCCGGTATCGCTTCCGATCAGCAGTTTGTTATGGGCGCATCGAGCTGACGGCCTGGGACGCGGTCCCTCCCATGGGACCTTATGGGAGGGGCACAGTCTCCTGTGCCCGCATCTTTCTACGGACCGTGGGGATACGCCCCGCCCCTTACCTGCGC
>NZ_JAAKYA010000049.1 GCF_011044775.1 Limisphaera ngatamarikiensis
AAAAGAATCCTGCCTCGTCCAGCTTTTCGGCAATGGGGAGCATATCCCGCGTTCGCATTCGTGTAGCTATGAGGGATTGATGTGCATCCCGCAGTGTTGTATCTGTGAGTTTTACTTGAGCCATGATTTCCAAGCCATATTTAGCAGTATAGTTATTTAATTTATGGTATTTTCTATAGTCAAGTGCTAAGATAATCGTAAATTGGTACGTTAACAATATCTTGTTCAAAAGCTGTAACCAATTGTTCTTTCATTTGACTTTTATTCTCCCAGTACCTTATCGCCAGCCATTTCTTAGCTGCTCTCCATGATTGCTCTATAGGATCAAGTTCAGGGCTATACGCTGGAAAATGCACTACATGCAAGTATTCTTTATTCTCTTCATAAAATTTTTGCATCTCATATGAAACATGATAAGGTCCTTGATCAATAACGATAACCAATTTTTTGAATTGGTAAATTAACTTCTGTAAAAATTTCTTGAATATATCACTGTTAAGCGTCTCTGCAAACTCATAAATGAAATGTTTTGCGTTAAGTGATCCAAGGACACAGTGTTTCTCTTTCCTTTTATACTCATATTTGACAGTTGGATGACTGCCAACAGGAAACCAGCCATAAGTAAGATATGGAGCTATCGGAAAGATGCTTTC
>NZ_JAAKYA010000050.1 GCF_011044775.1 Limisphaera ngatamarikiensis
GGTGGGAACGGCGTTACGGCCTCAACGTGGGCGTCAACGATGCCGACGCCGATCCCGACGGGGACGGTCTGAGCAATGCGGTCGAATACCAACGCGGCACCAATCCGACCAATCCCGACACCGACGGCGACGGCCTGCCCGACGGCGTCGAAACCAACACCGGCGTCTGGGTGAGCAATACGGACACGGGCACAGATCCGACCAACCCCGACACCGACGGTGATGGCCTGCCCGACGGTGTGGAAACCAACACCGGCATCTTCGTCAACGAATCCAACACAGGTACGAATCCGCTCAGGATTGACACCGACGGCGACGGGTGGGACGACGGCGCCGAGGTTCGGTCGGGCTCGGATCCCACCAACCCGCGAAGCATCCCCACTCCGCCGCCCGTGATCGATCTGAACGCCACCGGCCTGCCCCTGGGGCCACTGGCCGCCTGGCCCAACCGCGGCAGCATCAGCGGCGATTTCTTCGCACTGGTCGACGTACCCGAGGTCATCACCGTGGACGGAGTCCGCGGCGTAGCCTTCCGTGGCGGAACCGCCGGACTCGAAGGAACCTCCTACTACGGCCCCAACGTGCCCGAGCGCATGACCGGGAACGCTTCCCGGACCATCGAGGCATGGGTTTGGGACCCGGCTCCGCAGGATGAAAAGACGGTCTTTTCCTGGGGCCGCCGCGGCGGGCCCGACGGCTCCAACTGCACCTTCGGCCACGGCGTACACCCGGTTTGGGGTTGCCTGGGCGGATGGGGCTGGGCCGACCTCGGCTATAGCAACACGCTCACCTTCCAGCGGTGGGTCCACATCGTCTACACCTACGATGGCGCAACCCGGACCGCGCGCGCCTACTACAACGGTCAGCTCAGCAGTCAGGAAGTGTACACCACCCCGCTCAACACCTGGGCGGTGGACGCCAGCGGATTCCCCATCCCCTTCCGGGTCGCCCGACAAACCGATGCCAATGGGAACCCGAGCAACGCCGGCGTGGGCACCAACGTGATCGCCAAAATCCGCGTCCACGACGTTGCTCTGACCCCCGACCAGGTTCAGGCACAATTTGAGGCCGAACGCGCCCAATTCGGCCTGTCGGACGTGGACAATGATGGCCTGCCCGACTGGTGGGAACGGCGTTACGGCCTCAACGTGGGCGTCAACGATGCCGACGCCGATCCCGACGGGGACGGTCTGA